>JAERRP010000337.1 GCA_016735415.1 Desulfobacterales bacterium
CATCTCAGATGACCAGCGGTGGAATCAGGAATCCCAGAATCACCACCAGGGTAATGGTCAGCACACCGGGAATCAGGAAAGGGTGATCGAAGACGTATTTCCCGATGCGGGTTGATCCGGTGTCGTCGAATTCAACCGCCGCCAGCAGAGTGGGATAGGTCGGCAGCACGAACAGGGAACCGACAGCCGCAAAAGAGGCCACGGCCGAGACCGGGGTGATTCCCAGCGCAAGCGCCGCCGGCATCAGTGCCCGGGTGGTGGCCGCCTGGGAGTAAAGCAGCATGGCGGCGAAGAACAGCACCACCGCCAGCAGCCAGGGTTTGGTCTCTAGCAAAGAGCTGGCCACCACGTTGATCTCTTCGATATGCGCCGATACAAAGGTGGTGCCCAGCCAGGCCACCCCCAGCACACACACGCAGGCACTCATACCGGACTTGAAAGTGGCGGCGTTTAAAATGTCCGTGGTGTTGATTTTGCAAAGCATGGCGATCAATGCGGCCACCGTCAACATGATGGTCATGATGGCTTCGTCGCGGGGCAGCACCGGGTCCTTGATCAGACCGACACTGCTGCTGATGGCCGAGGCGTAACATACGACAAAAATCATCCCCAGTAAAAACAGCAGTACGGAAATCTTGGCGCCGGGTTTGATCTCACGCGTCTGCGTTGCAGATGATTTGCTGACGAGACCCTGGGCCAGACGCTCCTGGTACACGGGATCGTCTTTGAGGTCCTGGCCCAGAAAGTTCGTCACGACCGCGGCCAGCATGACGGCCGTAAAAGAACTGGGAATACTGATCATCAGCAACTGGATGTAGCTGACATCGAACTTTTCCAGTTCGCTGGCGAAGAAAATTACGGCTGCTGAAATGGGGGAGGCGGTGATGGCAATCTGGGAGGCGACCGTCGCGATGGACAGCGGGCGGGAGGGTCGAATGCCCTTTTCCTTGGCGATCTCCGCAATCACCGGCAGGGTGGAGAAAGCGGTAAGGCCGGTACCGGCCAGAACCGTCATAGTATAAGTGACCATCGGCGCCAGGAAGGTGATATACTTGGGATTGCTGCGCAGGACCCGCTCGGCCAGCGACACCATATAGTCAAGTCCCCCGGCCACCTGCATGGCCGCAATGGCGGCAATCACCGACATGATGATCAGAATGACGTCGATCGGTATGCTGCCCGGCGCAAGGCCGAAACCCAAGGCCAGCACCAGGACACCGAAACCGCCGGCAAACCCGATACCGATGCTGCCCAGACGCGCCCCCAGCCAGATGAAAAACAGTACGACCACAAGTTCGATAGCCCACATTAGCATTTTCCTCCCACGAAATCTTTGGATAACCGGCTAAGCTGTCTTTTGAAAAATCCCAAACTTCAGGGAATGCGATAGGATCCGGCGAGATCCTCGGAATGCGCCGTTAGCGTGCCCGTATCCTTATTGATGAAAACGGACGACCAGGTGAATGTAAAGGTCCCCTGAACGCCTTCCAGGTGCCCGCTGCCACCGACGACTTCGCCGGTCACCTTGACCCCCTCTTCCAGCAGTCGTCCGCTGAGCGCAATGTAAACTTTCTGACCTTTCAGACCTCGCCAGACACAGCGCCCCGTACTTCCGGTTTGGGAATCCCACAAACCCACGCACTCGGACCAGTAGTCCGTGACTTCGCCCAGGCCTTCCCCGAGGTTGACAAGGCCCGTCACATGGTAGGTGAAAATGTCTCGCCCCGGGGCGAAATCGATCGGCTCTTTCGTGCCGCTGGCAATCCAGGTTCCCCTGAAGGTTCCCTCCTCGGCCGCCGATGCCGCCGGTGCCGGCAGGCCGGCCAGCGCACTGATCACGGTTACCATCGTCAACATCAGGAGTACTGTCAGTTTTCGACCGGCTGTCATATTCATTCTCCTTTCACACTGGATTAACCCTTAAACAAGTGCAATTAAATTGCTAAAGAAATAACTACTCGAAATGCGTGCCAATTCAGTGTATTATAAGTTTTCCACAACAAAATTGTACGCTATGAAAGGAACATTTCGAGCGAAAAAAATATCGCCAAATAATTGGCAAAACGCAAGAGAAAAATTAATAAAAGGGATGGATTTCTCTTATAACGGCTTGTGGGGATACCATCCACTGGTAATTTCATTGCACAACACACGCGAACCCCTTTATGTGATCAATCGCCCGGCAATGCGCCTTCCCACCTGGATTCCGCCCACTGGATCGATGAAAGCCTGGATCTGGTTAGCGGCCATTTCAAAAAGGTCCAACTGCGCGGTGATACCGATTTCAGTCTGACGGCGCATTTTGACAAATGGAATGATCGCTGCATCTTTATTTTCGGTGTGGACGCTATGCCCAACCTGGTAAAAATAGCCAATGAAATTGATGAGGCCGATTGGAATCGTTCAACTCCGGGTAGGAAATAATATTTGGGTAGCGGCCGCATTGGGCGGTTGGTGAGCCCAACGAAACAACGAAAGGAGCTATACACTGACAAGAATTAAAACTCGGTCAGAAGACAAAAAGAAAAAGAAGGATAAGTGCGTCTTCAATCGACCGGTAAAACTACTACATTGTAGTACTACCAAGATGAAAATTTTTCCGTCGACAGAAAAGTTATCACCATTCTAATTTCGCTTATTTTGGGATTAACTTCTCCCTGGACCGGCCGACTGACTTTCAAGTCGCGTTGTTCAGTTATGGTCCTCTTTTTTTCCCGATTCAAGCGCCTCCCGCACGGCCGCGGCCAGCTCTTTTCGCATGATCGGTTTGTAGAGAAACTTACGAATCCCCATTCGGTACGCTTTTTCTTCGTTGATGCGCTCACTGAAACCGGTGGCGAGAATGACGGGAAGCTCGGGACGCACCTGCAGCACCCGGCGGGCCAGCTCCTGGCCGGTCATCCCGGGCATGGTCATGTCGGTCATGACGAGTTGAAATTCCCCCGGATTGACCTCGAAAGCGCGCATGGCTTCGCGACTGTCGGTGAACGCACTGACGCGGTAGCCCATGGAGGAGAGCATGATCCGGAGCAGGTCCACGAGTTGGGGTTCGTCATCCACCAGCAGGATCGATTCCGAACCGCCCGCCGCGCTTTCAAACGCGCGCGGTCCTTTGTCGACCGAATGTTTGACGTCCGCGACCGGTAGAAACACCCTGAAACTGCTCCCCTGGCCGGGTTGGCTCTCCACCTGAATTTCTCCGCCATAACTCTTGACGATGCCATGGACCACGGCCAGCCCCATGCCGGTTCCCTTGCCTTTGACCTTGGTCGTAAAATAAGGATCGAAAATACGTCCCAGGACCGCCGGCGCAATCCCTTTGCCGGTATCCCTGACGGTCAGTTGAACCACCTTGTCATGTCCTTCCATCCCGTCGATGATGAGGCCGTCCGCACCTTGATCGAGATCGTCGAGGGTGATCGCCAGCCGGCCGCCGTCGCCTTCCATGGCATGGGCCGCGTTGGTGGCCAGATTCATCACGACCTGATGCATCTGGGTGGGATCCGCCGTGATGGGGGTCTCCGAGCGAATATCCACCTGGATGGCGATGGTGGTCGGCAGGGAGGCGCGGAGCAGCTTGACGGTTTCACGGATTACATTGCGTAATTGCATGGGGCGAGGTTCCCATTCTGCCTACCTGCTGGAGGACTGGATCTTGGCTGTCAGATCCCGGGCCCGATGTGCGGCCCTGACGACTTCCCGGAGGTACCGGACGATCTGCTTATCACCGCGGCCGACTTCCATCGCGATTTCCGTGTAACCGAGGATGGCTGCCAGGATATTGTTGAAATCATGGGCGATGCCGCCGGCCAGGGTACCGATGGCTTCCATTTTCTGAGCCTGCCGCAGCTGGATTTCAAGATTGAGCTTCTCTTTCTGGACGCGGGTCAGTTCCGTGACATCCATGGCAATTTGCAACTGAACCAAGCGCCCGTCCGTCCAGCGGATGGCGCGGTTGAAATTGAGGTACTGCCGCCCGCTGACCGGGTTCTTAACCTCCCACACATAGAGGCCGGTCGCTTGCCCCTGCGGATTCACCAGGTGCGGAATCGGACATTCCCGGCAGGGGGCTTTTTCGTTCTGGAAGATGCGCCAGCACTTTTCCCCGGTGCTGTCGCCCCCATAACGCTCCTGCATGTGGCGGTTCATCAACAGAATCTCGTGGGTATCCATATCGGCCACAAAAATATCGGCATCGATGCTGTCGACCACCGTCAGGAGAATTTCATGTGAGTTCTTGAGTTCCATCTCAGCACGCTGCCGCTCGGTGATTTCACGCGTCAGCATGATATTGGTGTTCTGAAGCTCGGTGTGCTTTTCCTCCAGGGAGTTGCGAATATGCTGCTGTTCATCCAGGGCTTTTTTGAGACCGCGCAGTAAAACGGCCAGCGAGAGGGTGGCCACCGTATCCAGCAGAATAAAATTGGAACTGATGACCCACCATTTGGCCGCCATGTTGGGGGGCATGAAGTCGACGGCGTGAAAACCGGTGGCAATCAGCACACCGAATCCGAAAACTGTCAGGCCGTTGAGGAGCAGGCAAAGCAGTGCGGTTTGCATGCCGAACAGCAGACCGGCCATTACCGGAAAGATGAAAAGCCAGATCGGACCGGCCGCGAAAGGCCCCAGCCGCAATACCAGGGCGACGCCGAGTATGTAGAAGAACACCAGCATGACCGCCGCTCTGGTCTTGAAGGAGATGCGCCCCAGGAAGGTGGCCGGAAGGAACCAGGCGTAGCCCA
>JAERRP010000240.1 GCA_016735415.1 Desulfobacterales bacterium
GTTGCCCCCCACACGAAGGGCAATGCCATGACCCCGGGCGCAATCCCCCACGGCCCGGCCCCTGGCGGCCCCGCCGATGTTGCCGGGGTTGAGCCGCAAAGCGTCCGCACCGGCCCGGGCCGCGCGAATGGCCAGGCGGTGGTCGAAATGGATATCGGCGATCAGGGGAATCGTAATCCGGGACTTGATGCGGGCAATGGCGTCCGCCGCCGCTTCGTCCGGTACCGCCACTCGAATGATTTCGCAGCCGGCCGCCTCCAGCCGCTGGATCTGGGCCACAGTGGCATCGACGTCCTGGGTCGGTGTATTGGTCATGGACTGCACCGAAATCGGTGCGTCACCGCCCACCGTCACCGGCCCGATTTTCAGGGGAATCGATTTTCTTCTTTTTACCTGAAGCGGCAAAGTCATGAACGTCGCACACCATCTCGCCGGAAACCGCCAGGACCGCACGCGCGGGGTATGCGCACAGAACATTTCAGACGGCACCAAAGTCCAAAGGGAAGAAAAAATTTAGCAGACCGGTCCGGGGAGCGCAAGCAAAATGGGCGGGCTTCGCTGTCCCTGCGGGGGAAAACCGCGGAGACCCGGGGCAAGGCCCGGCCGGTCGAGGGCCTATGGGCCGGACTATCCGAGACGCGCGAATGGATTGAGCTTCTTTTCCGTGCCGATGGTCGTCTCGGGGCCGTGTCCGGTGTAAACAACAACCTGATCGCCCAGCGTGAAAAGTTTCTCACGAATACTGCGAATAATGGTATCGTAATCACCACCGGGAAAGTCCGTTCGGCCGATGGAACCCTGGAAAAGGGTATCGCCCACAAAAACATGCCCGTCGCTGTGCAGAGAAATTCCGCCCGGCGTATGACCGGGGGTGTGCAGCACCGTCAGGGTCAGGTTGCCGACAACGATCTGGTCGCCCTCCTCCACCATTCGGTCGGGCGGCGGCGAATTTTCCACCGACAGGCCGAAGGCGCCGGCCATCTGTTCGAGTTGCGCCAGCATGGGCGCATCCAGGGGATGAATGATCAATTCAGCGCCGGTAGCGGCCTTGATCTCACGGTTGCCGCCCACATGATCGAAATGACCGTGGGTATTGACAATGTGGGTAATCTTGAGCCCGGCGGCCTGCACGACTTCCATAATACGATCCGCATCCGCACCCGGATCGATCACGGCCCCCTCGCGGGTATCTTCGCATCCGATCACAAAGCAGTTGGCCATGATGGGGCCCACCGTCAGTTTTTCAATTATCACAATAAACCTCCTGCGCCCTTCACCCCTTTTCCCGTTCCCGTGCGGATTCAGCACCGGCGTGGGGAGGGGGTATCTCGCCGCTTTCCAGTGCTTTGCGGATCCGGTCGAGAATGCCGTTGATAAAGGCACCCGAATCGTCGCTGCCGTATTTCTTGCCGAGATCAATGGCCTCGTTGATGGAAACGCTGAAAGGGATATCCGCCTGCCATAACATTTCATAAACAGCCATCCGGATGATATTGCGATCGACCCGCGGCATGCGGAAAATCTTCCAGTGCTCGGAAAAGCGCTCGATGATATCGTCGATGCCCTCCCGGCGTGCGATAACGCCCTGAACCAGATGGTCCATGAAATCCCGCACCTTGCGGGGGGGCGTGAAGTTACGATGGAACAGCGCCAGGGCCTCCTCCGGATCGTCCGGCCGCGTATCCAGAAAATAAAGGGCCTGCAGGGCCAGTTCACGCGCCTGTCGCCGTCTGCCCATAATCAGGCCTGTTCCACCACGTCCATCAGGTTGGCCATTTCAACGGCCGCCATGGCGGCACTCCAACCCTTGTTGCCGGCCTTGGCACCGGCGCGTTCAATGGCCTGCTCGATGGTGTCGGTCGTAAGGATGCCGAAGATTATGGGAAGATCGCCTTCCAGACCGACCACGGCCACCCCTTTGGACACCTCGGCACTGACATAATCGAAGTGCGGGGTCGATCCACGGATGACGGCGCCCAGACAAATAATGGCATCATAGCGACCCTTGGCGGCCATGCGCTTGGCCATCAGGGGGATTTCAAAAGCTCCCGGCACACGGACCAGATCGATGTCTTCGTCCCGGCCCCCCGAGCGCACCAGCGCATCCAGAGCACCGCTGACAAGCTTTTCGGTAATGAAATCATTGAAACGGCTGACGACGATAGCGAATTTTTTCCCCTCCGCCAGCAGTTTTGCTTCCAGGATCCTCGGCATGGTTTCTCCCTTTCGATTAACGGTGGAAGGCGTTGGTTCGGTTCAATGCCCGCCAGCGGCCACAACAGCCGCGCGGTTAAGGCGTGGAATCGACCGTCTTCAGCATGTGACCCATCTTCAGTTTTTTGCAGTTCAGATAGCAGCGGTTGTATTCGTTGGGCTCGATTTCAATGGGCACCTGCTCCACGATGCTCAGCCCGTAGCCCTCCAGCCCGACCATTTTCTTGGGGTTGTTCGTCATCAGGCGCATCTGGCGAACCCCCAGGTCCACCAGGATCTGAGCGCCGATGCCATAGTTGCGCATGTCCGGCTTGAAGCCCAGCTCCTCGTTGGCTTCCACAGTGTCCAGGCCCTGTGCCTGCAAGGCGTAAGCCCTGATTTTGTTTACCAGCCCGATGCCGCGCCCTTCCTGGCGAAGATAGAGAATAACCCCCCCCCCTTCGGCGTCGACCTTTTCCATGGCGCGGTGAAGCTGGTCGCCGCAGTCGCAGCGCATGGAGCCGAAAACGTCGCCGGTCAGGCATTCCGAATGCACCCGCACCAGGATGGGTTTCTCGGGATCGATTTCGCCTTTGACCAGGGCAATGTGGGTCAGGTTGTCGACTTCGTTTTCATAGACAATAATCCGGAACTCACCGGCCACGGCCGTAGGTATTACGGTTTCGGCCGCCCGATGCACGAAGGATTCCTTGCGCATGCGGTATTCCACCAGGTCGGCAATGGTAACGATGCCGATACCGTGTTTCCGGCTGAATTTCACCAGGGAGGGCATACGGGCCATGGTGCCGTCGTCATCCATGATTTCGCAGATTACACCGGCCGGTCGCAAGCCGGCCAGACGGGCCAGATCCACCGACCCCTCGGTCTGCCCCGTGCGGACCATGACACCGCCGTTGCGGGCCCGTAACGGAAAAATGTGGCCCGGCCGGACCAGATCGGTCGGCTTGGCATCGTCACGGACGGCGGTCAGAACCGTGATGGCCCGGTCGGCCGCCGAGATGCCGGTGGTGACCCCGCAGCGGGCCTCGATGGATACGGTAAAGCCGGTCTCGAACGGCGATGTATTGTGATTCACCATCAGCGGCAGATCGAGAGCGTCCACTTTGTCCGCGGTCAGTGGCAGACAGATCAGCCCCCGACCGTGGGTGGCCATGAAGTTGATCGCCTCCGCCGATACTTTTTCTGCGGCCATGCAGAGATCCCCTTCGTTCTCACGGTCTTCATCATCCACGAGGATCACCATCTTCCCCTGGCGAATATCTTTGATGGCCTGTTCAACGGTTAGTAATGACATTGGTGTTTGACTATCCTCCCTTATGAATCCTCTTTTTCCGGCCTGGGTTTAGAGAAAACCGGTTTTGTTTAGAAAATGCATGTCGATGCCGCCGGCCGCCGCCTGATCCTCTTTATCTTCGGACGGGGTCGTGAACCGTTCCACGTATTTGCCGATCAGATCGGTCTCGATGTTGACCCGGGCGCCCACCGCCTTGAACCCCACCGTTGTTAGCTTGGCGGTATGGGGGATGATGCTCACCTGAAAACCCTGATGATCACAGGCATTCACGGTGAGACTGACACCGTCGACGGCCACGGAACCTTTGTGGATCAGATAACGGCGGATAACAGCGGGAGCGGCGATGGAAATCAGGATGGCGTTGCCGCGGGTTTCACGGGCCCGGATCACACCCACAGCATCCACATGACCGCTTACAAGGTGCCCGTCCAGGCGGTCGGACAGCCGCAGGGCCCGTTCGAGATTGACGCGCTCGCCGGAGCGCGCCTCGCTGAAAGTGGTGGTGGTCAGTGACTCGGGTGAAAGATCGACCTCGAAGTGCCGGCCGGAGACGGTCACCGCCGTGAGGCAGGCCCCGTTCACCGCGATACTGTCGCCGATCCGGGTCTGATCCAGAGGGAAATCGGACACCAGGGCCAGACGACGGCCGGCGCCGGAGGGGCGTAGTGCAATGATGGTACCCAAACCTTCAATAATGCCGGTAAACATGCTGGTAATCGCCAACCCCTGGTTTTAAAGATCAGACTTGCCGAGACCCATATCTACGGCTCTCATCTGCACAAGTATTTAAAATAATGCGGTAAATCAATCTGTCAATCCACGACCGGGGCTGACCGTGAGCTCTCGAGATAACCCTCCACCATCAGATCTTCATCAAAACGGTGGATGGTTTCAATCCGTATCGGCAGGCTGTCGCGCATCAAGGCCGGTCCCGCCCCGTCGCAGATGGGGATGCCGTCCCCTCCGCCCAGCAGCCTGGGGGCATAAAACAGGCAGACCTTATTCACAATGCCGGCCCGCAGGGCGGAGCCGGCCACCTGACTGCCGCCTTCGATCAGCAGGCTGGCAATACCCCTTGCGCCCAATCGGTCCATGAGCCAGACAAGATCGATAC
>JAERRP010000816.1 GCA_016735415.1 Desulfobacterales bacterium
CTGGGGGAAAAAAAGTATTTGCCAACCCACGGAATGCTGCGGCAGGAAGTCTTCGTCAACTAGATCCTGAGGTTTCGGCGAAACGTCCCTTATGCTTTTGTGCCTATGGATGGGGTAAGGTTTCGTCTTCGTTTGCTGATACACAATGGAAGGCGCGACACAAGCTCAATCATTGGGGATTCAGAAATAATGACCCCAGTCGATTGATTGTAATCCGGGGAACGGATTTGTCGGAGCTTCTGGTCTACTATAATGACCTTGATCAGCAGCGGGCCCGTTTAGGGTTTTCGATTGATGGGATGGTATTAAAGATAAATCGTTTAGACTGGCAAAGCCGACTAGGTTCAGGGTCACGTTCGCATCGATGGGAGATTGCATGGAAATTTCCGGCCGAACGCGCCCTGACCGAGGTTTTGGATATCGTGTGCCAGGTGGGTCGGTCTGGCAGAATTACGCCTGTAGCGCATCTGAAACCCATCGGGGTTGGTGGCGCTTTGGTTCAACGGGCGACCCTGCATAATGCCGATGAACTCAAACGGAAGGATGTCCGAATCGGAGATACCGTTATCATCCAGCGCGCTGGTGATGTTATCCCCCAAATCCTTGAGGTGGATAAAGCCAGGCGCCCTCATAATAGTACGCCCTATCGGTTTCCACAACGCTGCCCCGCATGTAAGAGTTTGCTCGTCAAAGACGCAGGTGCGGCCGATACTTACTGCAGCGCTGGCCTGGTTTGTGCTGCTCAGGTGATTGAACGTCTTAAGCATTTTACTTCGCGAGATGCATTTGACATCGAAGGTTTGGGTGAAAAAAACATCGAAGCCTTTTTTCGTAAAGGTTTGCTCAAAACCCCTGTCGATATTTTTACCCTGGAGTTGCGTGATGGCCAAAACATGCCGCCACTCAAGGAATGGGAGGGATGGGGGGAAGTTTCGGCGCGGAAGCTCTTCGATGCCATTCAGAAATCACGTACGATAACGCTTGACCGCTTTATTTTTTCCTTAGGAATTAGACAAATCGGTCAAGCCACCGCGCGTTTGCTTGCGAAGCACTATATTTCATTGACAAAGTGGCGACACAGCATCGACGCAGCACGGAAACAAGGATCAGATGAGCACATCGATTTGCTATCGATCAGCGGGCTCGGTGAGAGTATGGTCAGCGACTTATTCTCATTTATGGCCGAACCCCATAATCAAGATGTTCTGGACGCTCTCACCATTGGTAATGAGCGGCAGGAACCGCATGTGGTGGTGAGAAACTTTGTGCCTTCTTTTTCAAATTCTCCGATCAGTGGTAAAAAAGTGGTGTTCACAGGCAAATTGGAGACCATGAGCCGCAGCGAGGCCAAAGCCCGGGCAGAGGCACTGGGGGCCAACATCGTTGGCACGGTGTCCAAGACGACCGATTATGTCGTTGCTGGACCTGGCTCAGGTGCCAAGGGGAAAAAAGCACAGGAACTCGGACTGGCGGTTTTGAACGAAAAGCAATGGCTTGATCTTATTGAGCAAGGAACCTAAACACAGTGTTTGTTGATCGCAGGCATTGTTGTGAGAAGTGCAATCGTTTGACGGTCAAGGGGGGATGTCTCGATGGAAGACATAGTTAGGGCCCATGTCATGATTTCAGGACGGGTGCAGGGGGTCGCATTCCGCTGGGAAACGTTGCGGGTGGCTGAGCGTTACCAGGTCAAGGGCTGGGTTCGCAATCTACCCGACGGACAAGTCGAGGCCATTATTGAAGGACTCCGTCCCCAGGTAAGCGCCGTGCTGGACTGGTGCCGCCAGGGGCCGGCCATTGCCCGGGTGGATGCCGTCGATATCCGCTGGGAAGACTTTGGGGCCGAATTTGAGGACTTCACGATCACCCCTTAAAACAACGCGCCGACGAAATCCCGGGCGTTGAAATCCTGCAAATCTTCGATTTGTTCCCCGACGCCGACATACTTCAGCGGTATGTTCAGGGTGCTGCAGATACCGACCACGATACCGCCTTTGGCCGTACCGTCCAGCTTGGTCAAGGCCAGGGCGTCCAGATCGATGGCTTCGTCGAACAGTTGGGCCTGTGAAAGGGCGTTCTGGCCTGTGGTGGCATCCAGAATCAGTAGGGTTTCGTGTGGGGCCTCGGGTATTTTTTTAGCCACCGAGCGTTTGATCTTCTTGAGCTCCTCCATCAGGTTGACCTTGGTGTGCAGGCGTCCGGCCGTATCGATCAGAACGATGTCGGCGCCGCGGGCCATGGCGGCCTCCACCGCATCATAAGCCACGGCCGCCGGGTCAGACTGGTCCCGGTGCCTGACGATATCGGCGCCGGCCCGTTCGGCCCAGATCGCCAACTGTTC
>JAERRP010000664.1 GCA_016735415.1 Desulfobacterales bacterium
GTCTTTTCATGCGATTGCCCGAAAACGCATCTAAACTTTACGCCCGCCATGCAAGGTGATAGAAGTTTTTTCAATACCACGGATTGAGGGCCGGGCGCGAGATAACGAAAAAGCGCCGCCGGTTCAATTATAACCGCTATCATTCGCTTCGGTCTGGATGCCACAATGCCGGAAAAGAAAATAAACCACCCCTCACAGAACATTGTGAAACCGCGCATTGCTAAATACGGGTTTGTGTGGCTCCTGCTGGCACTGCTGCTGATGTGGATCCTGTCGCCTTTTCTCGAAAACGTGGAAACCCACCAGCACGTCCTGAGTTTTCTGCTTACGCTGGTGACGCTGGTGGCGGCCTGGGCGGTAAGCCCGGCGCGCAGATCCCGATGGGTCGCACTGCTTTTGGCGCTGGCCAGTGCCGGCCTGTTCTGGATGGGTGCCGTCGGGGTGTATCCGAAGGCTTCCGTCTTCGCCCGGATCGTCTTGTTTGTTTATTATGGTTACATCATCGTGATGATCCTGCGGCACATCGTCGCCGCCCGGGAAATCGATCTCAATGTCCTGTGCGGTGCCGCGGCGGTCTTCATCCTCATCGGTGTGGCCTGGGCGATATCCTACTGGGCCATCAGCGATATGGACCCCAAGGCCTTCACACCGCCGGATCGAAGCGTCATTCCGGTGGTCAAATTCCACCACTATCTCTATTTCAGTCTGGTGACCCTCACCTCCCTGGGCTACGGCGACATTACACCGGCCAGCCACTTCGCCCAGATGTGGACGACTCTCGAAGCGGTTTGCGGCACCTTCTATCTGGCCATCCTCGTGGCCCGGCTGGTCAGTCTCTATCGGCGTTGACGCATTTCCGCGTCCCTGCCTGTCATTCCGGTTTCTCCGCCAATCTCAGGGCGCATGATCGCCGCTTTTTTGTTCGAGCCATGTCTGCGCCCGCGCCATGGCCTCATCGATGGAGGCCGTCATCACCCGCTGGGCCGGGAAGATATTCTCTTTGCCGATGGCATCCATGATGCCGGTGTGCTCCAGGATTTCAAAGACATGCGGGCAGACCCCCGCCAGCAACAACAGGTTGCCACCCGCAAGCAGTTCCCTGTTGTAGCCGGTCAGCCATTTCAAGGTCGTGCTGGGCAGGGTTTCCATATATCGCAGGGTCAGAATCACAGCCGCATTCTTGGCCCCCTGTCTGTCGGGCAACAGGCCGTCCAGCAGGGGCACTTCCGCGAAGAACGACAGGTTGTCGAACCGCAGCACGGTGATCTGATTGGCGGGGTAGGCTTTCGGAACGTCTCGCTCCTCGAAATGCCCATCTTCGTTTCGCACCAGATGGTAAAGGCGTACATGGCGGGACGAGGCGTAAATATACAGGGCCATGGACAATCCCGCTCCCAGAAATATCGTGTACTGCAGGGGGATGAACAGGGCCGAGCCAAAGGTCAAAAGCCCCGTGGCGGCCGAGCCCTTGGAGGTTTTCCAGATCAGACGGGCATCGGGAATCCGGGCTGTAATCAGTTCGACGGCCACCACTGCCAGAATCCCGGCGATAACACTCAGGGGAACGGCCTCGGCCAGGCTTCCCATGAGGACCACGATCAAAATCAACCACAAACCGGAAAATATGCCGGCCATGCGGGTTTTGGCCCCGGCACCGACACAGATACCGGTGCGCGAGAGCGATCCGCCGCTGCCCAGGGACTGAAAAAAGCTGCCAGCGATATTGCCCAGGCCCTGGCCGATGAAGTCGCGGGACTGGCTGGCGCGGCTGCCGTCCGGGTTGGGCACGGCCGTACCGATGCCGGCCCCCTGAGTCAACGCCACCAGGGCCACGGACAAGGCCCCCAGGGCCAGCTTGGGCATCATGGTCGGATCCGGCAGAACTATCGCCGGCAAACCGTTGGGGATCTTGGCGATTTTACTGACCAGTTCCACCGAGGGCGGGTGAATCAGATTGACCACCAGTGTGCCCATGATCAAGGTGATTACGGCCGAAGCCTTTTCGGTCTGGGGGATTTTTTTCAGGACGATCATGGCCACAATCGTTCCGAGTCCCACTACCGTCGTGGCCGGATCCCACTGGGTCACGTGGGTGAGGTGGTCGATCATCTTGAGCAGTTTGTTGGCACCCGACGGCGCGTAGCCGGTCAAGTCGCCCAGTTCCCCCACCAGGATAAGGAGCGAGGCCCCGGTCACGAAGCCGGTCATGACAGCGTTGGATACGTAGTTCACCACGCTGCCCAGCCGCAGCAGGCCCATGAGGAACATGATGGCCCCCACCAGGAAGGTGATGGTGAACAGGGCCGACGGATGGCTGGCCACATCGATGCCGGCCTGCTGGATCACGCTGCCGGTGCAGATGGCAATCGCGCTCGTGAGCGTACTGACCATCAGGATCGTGCCGGTGGTCAGGGAGGCCACGATGGGCGCCACCATGCTGGAGTAAAGGCCGTAAACCGGGTTGACCCCCATCAGTTTGGCGTAGGCCATGCCCTCCGGGATGCTGAAAAGGCCGGTGGTAAAGCCGGCCGCCAGGTCGGAAAGGATGGTCTTGCGCTTCATTGTGATCCCCTGCACCCTGTGTAAAATTCAATCGGACAATCCGAAGCTGCGGGCGATCCCGTTTGCACGCAGAAGGCTGAACTTGACATTCAAGTGCGCGTGATGTTCCGACGTTTGCTCTTTTGATC
>JAERRP010000552.1 GCA_016735415.1 Desulfobacterales bacterium
CGGGGTCCGGGCCTGGCCGAACATTTCCTGAAGTCGCACGGCCAGAACCGGTGGATCGGCGGTGTAGTCGATGGGGATTCTACGACCGCTGGGAACGATCAGATGCGTCGGCGCCAGCTCGTCGAGCCGCTTTTGCTGACGCCAATCCAGGTGGCCGGCCAGGGCCCGGCCGAGATCGATCTTTTCCAGATCCCGCATCCGGGTCAGGCCGAGGGCATGCGGGGCCAGCCATTTCTCCAGGGTTTCGATCAGGCGTTCGTCGGAAAGGTTCGGCCAGGTTTGGCCCTCGTTCTGAAGCCGGTGCAGAAAATTCACCCGGGAGCGCCAGATGCTCAGTTTTCCGGTCCAGGGCAGGCAACCCATGCCGTGGTGGCGCACACCCTTCAGCAAAGCGGCCAGCACCCGCTCCGGATCGGGGTTTTGAAGGGTTTCGGTTCTGATGACCAGGGCCCCCAGGCCAAGGCGCCGAACGGTATCGACACGCTGGTGTTTCGCGTCCCAATCCACCTGTTCGCGCCATTCCAGATGGTCGGCGTACTGTTCCACGAGCACATCGCGATCATAGGCCGCGGCCAGGAAAATGCGGGCATCGCGCCGGTCTCCGTCCAATTCGGCCGCCACGATGTAATCCCGGGCCGCCAGCGGCTCCAGAGGGTTGAGAAAGGCCCCGCGCCCGTTGGTGAGCAGGAAGCGGCCGCCCCCCGAAGATCGGCGCCGGGCAATGCGGTCCGGATAGGCCCAGGCCAGGAGACGCCCGGCGGATTCAGGGTTCACGCTTTCCGACGGAGGATTAAGCCGCCTGCGGAGCAGGTCCGCGGATTTGATGATCCGTATCGCCAGCGACCGTTCCATCTCGATTCCGGACATGTGCCGGCCGGAATCCCGGTGCAGGGCGGCCAGGCAATCGAGGCGCAATTGCAGGTCCGTATCCGGCGCGTCGCGGTCAAAGCGGAAGAAGTCGCGCTCACTCAGCAGCGCGGCCAGATCGCAGGCGGTAGGGCCAAGATGGTGCGCGCTTCCCATGACAAGCATGTGGGCCAGACGGGGATGGACCGGCAGGCCGGCCATGCGTCGGCCGTGCGGCGTCACCTTACCCCGGCGATCAATGGCGCCGAAGGCCCTCAACAGATCGCAGGCCTCCTGATAGGCGGCTTGCGGGGGTGCATCCAGCCAGTTCAGATCGGCCGGATCGCTGATCCCCCAGAGAGCCAGCTCCAGGGCGACAGCGGCCATATCGCTTACCCGTATTTCGGGCTGGCCTTCAGGTATCAGGGCGGCCTGCTCCGCCTCGGACCACAGCCGGTAGCAGATTCCCGGTGCGGTGCGCCCGGCCCGGCCACGGCGCTGGTCGGCCGAGGCCTTGGAGACCGGCAGGGTCACCAGGCGGGTCATGCCGCTGCGGATATCGAAGCGGGGCACCCGCATAAAACCGGAATCCACCACCACCCGGATACCATCGATGGTCAGGCTGGTTTCGGCAATGGCGCTGGCCAGTACGATCTTGCGCCTTCCGGCCGGTGCCGGAGCAATGGCCTGATCCTGGACCGCCCTGGTGAGTCGTCCGAACAGGGGCACCACGATCCATTCCAATCCAAGGCCGGCCGCCTCCAGACGTCGTGCCACCTGCCCTATTTCAGCGGCCCCCGGCAGAAAAACCAGAATGCTCGCGTTTGTCTCGGCCGCCGCCTGCAGCACCGCATCGCCCACGCGTTTTTTTAAACCCTTCCGGACCCGCGGTTCAGCGTAGCGGGTTTCTACCGGATAGGTGCGTCCCCGGCAGCGGATGACGGGCACGGCCCCCATAAAGGCGGCCACGGCCTCAGCTTCCAGAGTGGCGGACATCACGAGCAGCCGCTAATCCTCGTTGAGAACGCCCTGGATATCCAGACACAGGGTCAACCCCAGATCGGACTGCAGGCTGCGCTCGTGGAATTCATCGAAGATCACCAGACCGACACCCTTCAGGCCGGGATCGGACTGCAGCATGCGCGTCAATACGCCCTCGGTGACCACCTCGATGCGTGTCGAAGGCCCGATGCGCCGGTCCATACGCATGC
>JAERRP010000015.1 GCA_016735415.1 Desulfobacterales bacterium
GTAGAAAATTTCGATAGCAAACCGGTCACTTCCAGAGGGATCATGGTGCGAATGCACTTTTCGCAGGTGCCGCAATTTTCAAATACGCTCAGCCCGGGATTATACCGGGCACCCCGGAAACAGACACGCAGGCGAGAATGGGTATCCGGCCAAGCGGCGATGGCGATTGTCTTGGCAACTCTTGAAGCACTGGCGCCGTCGTGGATCATCTGCATCGTTTCCGTACTTAATAAATGGTCCAGGATGGGGTGGGAGCCATCGGGGACCAAATGGCGGTATTGGTACGAAGCCGGAATATAAAAACGCGCGAACATATTTCCCAGGACCATCGCCGCCGCCGCCAGAGGCATCCCAAATGTCAGATGCAGGTTTCCGCGTGCCATGGCCGCCAGCCTGAACTGCTGCAGATTCGTTTGCATCACCACCAATTTAATTCCCTGAGCACTGATCATCGGTTCATATACTTCGCGCAACATCTGGAACAAACCCGTATGCTCCAGATCCACATCATTATCGAAACCGTTGATCATCAGACAATGGGTCAATCGATATTCAGGCAAGACTTCACTGGTGGTCCGATGCTGGTACAGGGTGTAGAAAGAATCGACGCCCCCCGAAAAAGTAGACCCGACCGCCTTCGGCCATTTGGTCCTCACGCCATTGGTGGTCTGGGCGTATTTTAGGTTCACAACCGCAAAGTGCTCCGGCCACCAGGCGTGCAGAATCCGTTGATAGTCCCGCAAACCAAAAACCAGACGGGATGAAACCGTTCCTTCGATTTCTAAATTTTTCCCAAGCGCCATGGCAACGGGCAACATCGCCACGAGAAAAGGATCGCTTCGATCCGTTACCCCGTCTCGAAACTGATTGGATACCCGGAACCATAAAGTTTCTGGCATATCCACGCCGGAAGGCCGATTGGTGATTGCGGCCGAAACCAGGATGTCTTCGCCTTTTTCTGAAATGCGGGGTTTTTCGACGATCATCGACAGATCCTTGTCATACCGAAATCCGGTTATGCGGGCGCTATATAATCTGATGGTGCTTTAAGAAGGCGCCAATGCGCCGGTCCCGAAGCAGCGGACGGTAAATCTGGAATAAGCTGACATCTGACCAGGCGTTTCCCTCGACAACCACGATATCATCGTCACCCAGGGCCACGTCCCAGGCAATGTAAGGAAGATAAGGAAACTTGTCCACCACTCCTTGGATTTTCTTACAAATGCGGTCCCATCCCTCAAGGGTCAAACCTTCCAGGCGGACGCCCGTATCGGGATGCTTTTCAAGCCATTGAAAGGCGCCCTTGCCGAAAAAGCCCGTTGCGGCCTTTCCCAGGCATCCGCTGGCCAGATCGATGTCGCAGACGAGACCTCCGGCCGAAATATTATCCACCGGTATAGAACGCGAACACCCGATACGAAAAGCGGCGGCGGCAATGAAGGATGTCCCCGTTTCCGGATCGCGCATGCTCAGCATCCGAATCGTATTGACGGTATGGGGGTACAAATGGTTGGCAAATTGGCCTTGACGGATATATTCACAGATAATCACGTCGCCCGCGGTCAACAGCGTCCTGGAAATTTCACGCCAGCGTCTTTTTCGTCTGTTCGATAAAAAACCATCGGCGCCATATTGCAACAGCGTAATTCCCTTGCCACCTAAGCCACTAGTTGGTTTCACAATAAGGTTTCTATGGCGAACGAGCAACGCTTTAACATCGGACAGATCCTTGATTTCAGGATCCAGAGAGATAAAACGCCCCTCGCCGACGAAGGCGAAATTGTGTGGAACGTGGACAAAAGGCCCCATGACGAGCTTAAACAGGACCTTGTCGTTCAAAAGGACAGCCTGCTCACCGTTGATATAAGCCGTCATCAGCATTTGCTGATCGCTAATATATTGCGCTCTATCATAGCGACTGAACTGGTAAAGTTCTTTTTTGTTCGGGAAAAAGCCGTCCCGGCAAAGTTTCAGATACGTTCCGGCCGGTAGATTTTTAGCCTCCCGCCGGCGCCGCTTTTCCAATAAACACTTATAAAAAACGTACCAGGATCTGCACCGATCGTAAATGCGATTCATTCGCCCCTCAGTCGGTTCTGAAGATTTATCCCTTTTACCAAAAGGGATAATAGTATAATTACCATAGTGTTAGGGAAGGCGTCCCATTTTTATCACAATTGTAACGAGAAGAACATTACATAGTCGTTAACGATCTAATTTATCACAAGTTCCGGTGGAATCAAGGCGGCGATAAAGGAAGGTCTTGGGGGTTCATGAAGGATTACGGGCTGAGAGTCCAGCGCTCGGTTTTCGAGATGGCTGTCGAAGGTTTCCTTACTAAAACGAGCCAATTCTGTGATATGGTTTCACAAGATGGAATGCTTTTTTATCTATCCAAGAACATCCGATCTGCAACTAAAATTGGGCTTTTCCAAATGCGACGATGTAGTCTGAGTACGCCCGACTCTCATATTCAAGGAGATTTCAAAATTGAACCACCGCATTGGTATTAGAAGAGAAGATAAGAATAAATGGGAACGGCGTGTTCCCGTCGTCCCTGCCGATATAGCTGAATTGACCCGCAACAACCAGCTTAAGTTCGTGCTGCAGCCCTCACC
>JAERRP010000130.1 GCA_016735415.1 Desulfobacterales bacterium
CAGCAAAAAACACGCAGGAACCGGAACTGCCTTCGCGGCTGTCGTTAACGAACGCAATGGGGTCTTTGCCTGCCAGGGTCCGGTCCTCATTGACGACATCGAGCATTTCCAGAAACGACATGTGGGTTTCGACGTTCTTGACCGGGATGGTTTCAAAACGGCCCTTGTCCCCGGCGCTTTTCTGACGCCAGACCTTCAGGGTTATATTAATGCTGTGGGATCCCATCGTTGTCACTTGTAGCTCCTTTGCGATAATTCGACGTTTTCAAAGGATAGGGGCTCTTTTTGAAACTTCGGCTCGCTGCCGTATCCGGTGTATTCCCAAGCGGTCACATGGCAGAAGTTTTCGTCATCGCGCTTGGCTTCGTGTTCTTCCGTCTGATGCTCTTCACGCAGGTGGCAGCCGCAGGATTCATTCCGCGTGAGGGCATCCCGTGCCATGACTTCGGCAAACTCCAGAAAATCGGCCAGGCGGTCGGCTTTCTGAAGACTGAGGTTGTAGTTGTCGCTCGTTCCGGGGACCTTGACATTCTGCCAGAATTCCTCCCGGAGTTGCTGAATTTCACCGATGGCCTGGTTGAGGCCGGCTTCGTTGCGGACCATGCCGACATGCTCCACCATGATTTTGCCCAGCTGGCCGTGGATATCGCGCACGGTGCGTTTGCCGTCGATGGCCAGCAGTTTACGGTCCCGTTCGGCGGCTTCCCTGGCGCGATCGGCAAAGGCTTTATGGTCGGTTCCGATGGTGGACACGCCGTTTTCCGCCAGAAAGGGTCCGATGGTGTAGGGAATGACAAAATAGCCGTCAGCCAATCCCTGCATCAGGGCGCTGGCGCCCAGGCGGTTGGCCCCGTGGTCCGAAAAATTGGCTTCACCCAATGCGAACAGCCCCGATATGGTGGTTTGCAGTTCATAATCGACCCACAGCCCGCCCATGGTGTAATGGGAGGCCGGGTAGATCATCATGGGCGTCTCATACGGGTTGTCGTCCGTGATGTTCTGGTACATGTCGAAAAGGTTGCCGTACTTGCGTTGAATGACGTCTTTTCCGTCCCGATTAATGGCATCGGCAAAATCAAGATAGACGGCATAGTGGGTCGGGCCCACGCCCTTGCCGGCGTCACACTGCTCTTTGGCATTGCGGGAGGCCACGTCACGGGGATCGAGGTTACCGAAACTCGGGTATTTTTCTTCCAGAAAATAACTGCGTTCAGCTTCCGGAATGTCCTGGGGGGCTCTGGTGTCGCCCGGGTTTTTGGGAACCCAGACCCGGCCGTCGTTGCGCAGGCTTTCGCTCATCAGGGTCAGTTTGGCCTGATAATCACCCGTATGGGGGATGCAGGTCGGGTGAATCTGGGTAAAGCAGGGATTGGCGAAGAGGGCCCCGTGTTTATATGCCTTGAAAGCCGCTCCGACATTACAGGAGTCGGCGTTGGTGGAGAGATAGAAGACCGTTCCGTAACCGCCGGTCGCCAGGATAACGGCATCGGCGGCGTGGCGTTCGATTTCCCCGCTGATCAGATTGCGTACGATGATGCCGCGGGTCCGATCGTTGACGATGACGATATCCACCAGTTCACGACGGGTGAACATCTCAACCTTCCCGGCGCTGATTTGGCGGGAAAGCGCACTGTAGGCGCCCAGCAGCAGCTGCTGGCCTGTCTGCCCCCGGGCATAAAAGGTGCGGGAGACCTGGGCGCCGCCGAAACTGCGGTTGGCCAGCATGCCGCCGTATTCCCGGGCGAAGGGAACGCCCTGGGCCACACATTGATCCATGATGTTGTTGCTCACCTGCGCCAGGCGATGAACATTGGCCTCACGGGACCTGAAATCGCCCCCCTTGATCGTATCGTAGAAGAGCCGCCAGATGCTGTCGGCGTCGTTGGGGTAGTTCTTGGCGGCGTTGATGCCGCCCTGGGCGGCGATGCTGTGCGCACGCCGTGGGCTGTCCTGAATGCAGAAGGCTTTGACGTTATAGCCCAGCTCGGCCAGCGTGGCCGATGCGGCCCCACCTGCCAGCCCGGTTCCGACGACGATCAGGTTGTATTTGCGCTTGTTGGCAGGATTGACCAGCTTGGCTTTGAAGCGGTATTTGTCCCATTTATCCTGAAGCGGGCCGCCGGGTATTTTCCCATCGAGCTGCATTGACATTCTCCTTAAACGATAAAAGCGATATAAATGGGTAAAAATCCGAACCCCAGCCCAAACACGACACTGATCACCAGACCGGTGGCCGTTATGGCGGGCCTGGGTTTCGGGTGATTTAGGCCGAAGGGTTGAAACAGGGTCCAGAACCCGTGACTGACGTGCAGCGCCACAATGATCATGGCCAGGATATACAGGCCGACATAAACGGGGTTTTGAAAAGAAGTCGAGACAATCTGAAAAATGGTGGTTCCGGTTTTGTCCACAAAACTGAAATTCATCAGGTGGAACACGATGAAGGCCAGGATGAACAGACCGGTGTAAGGCATGCTGGCCGATCCGATGGTTTTGCCGCCGGGATTGCGGCTGACGGCATAACCGACCGGGCGGGCTCTATAGTTCTGCCAGAACAACAGCAGACCACAGAGGACATGCACAACGAACAAAAACAGCAATCCGAATTCCGCGATATTCAGGAGAATGCCCAGGGCGTGCAGATGTTCGGCATAACTGTTAAAGGTGTCGGCGCCGCCATAAAGCGTCAGGTTGCCGGCCAGGTGAACCGCCAGGAATCCCAGGAAGCTCAGACCGGTAACAGCCATCATCAATTTTTTGCCGATGGATGTGCCAAGGGTTGTCGTCAACCAGTTCATTGTTTCGATTCTCTCCAACTGCTTTGTTAAGGAGGGGGTAAGGGGCAGGTGCCGGGTGACCTGTCGACCCGCGAAGCGTGTGATCCGATGGCCACCGTGTTCACAGGGTAGCGGAAAACATGCCGCCCATTGCAGCGCCCGCTGAAATATGCGGGACGCATTGGCATTCACCTGCCGGATGATTGCCGGAAATCAGCCGGCAGCCGGATTGCGATGCGGCGGCGTCCTGTGCAAGGTGATCGGCGGGCCGCCCTACCGAAAGCCGACAAAAAATTAATAAGTACAGACACCTATTTGTTATGGTCTGTTCTGTCAATAAATTTATGCCGCCACCAGGCATCTCTTTCGGTTGCCAGAATGGCTTCCACCAGTTGCTGACCGATTTCGGTCTGAAGCCGTCGGCGAATGCTTGGAATCCAGGTCCCCGGCGGAACATAGCCGATGTCGGAAAGATCTTTGAGTTCCAGAATAAAAGCGATCTGATCGGCATCCCGCGCCAGCTTGGCCTCCAGACTTTCGCCCCGGTTGAATTCCTCGATGGACGCCTTAAGTTCTTCCCCAAACGGCAGCGGCGCGGTCAGGTCGCAGACGGCGGCGGGTTCGTCCGCCGTGATATAGAGTTTTTGAACGCTGTTGAGATCGCCGATACGGGCTTCGGGCAGGTCGTGCACCAGGCACATGGTCATCATTTTCTGGCCGTCGGCCTCGGGGACCAGGCGGGACAGGACATAGGCTATAAAGGTGATACTGAATGTGTGTTCGGCCACGGATTCACGACCCGCTCCCAGGAATTGATAACCGGATCGGGGGAGGGTGCGCAGGCTACGGGCTTCAAACAGTAAATTGGCGATCGCTTCCATCGGGTGAGAACTCCTCGAATTATTATTGGCCATTTGTATGCCGCTGCAACCTTTTAGCCGGTGGCGGGGCTAATTTCAATGGCCACGGCGGGTTGCTTGTCAATCCAACCCCGCCCGCTTAATCT
>JAERRP010000333.1 GCA_016735415.1 Desulfobacterales bacterium
GGCCACCCGGCTGCACTATCTGTCCCAGCGCTGGCAGGGTCCGTTGGTGGCCTTGAACTGTGCCGCCCTGGCCCCATCGCTGATCGAACCGGAGCTGTTCGGCCATGAAAAAGGCGCTTTCACCGGCGCCCTGCAGCGCCGCGCAGGCCGCTTCGAGAGTGCCGACGGCGGCACCCTTTTTCTGGATGAAATCGGGGCCATCCCTGTGGAGGTACAGGCCAAAATCCTGCGGGTGGTGGAATACGGCGTGTTTGAGCGGGTCGGCAGCACCCGGCCGGTGGAAGTGGATGTCCGTATTATCGGCGCCACCAATGCGGATCTGAAAGCCCTGGCCGTTGCGGGGCGTTTCAAGCCGGACCTTCTCGACCGGCTTGCCTTCGATGTCCTTTTCCTGCCGCCCCTGCGAGAGCGCCGGGGCGACATCCGCCTGCTGGCGGAGCACTTTGCGGGCCGCATGGCGCTCGAACTGGGCCGTCCGGAGAGCCCGGTCTTTACCGCCGGGGCGCTGCGTTCGCTGGCGCGTTACGCCTGGCCGGGCAACATCAGGGAACTTAAAAACGTGGTCGAACGGGCCGTTTCCCGGGCCGAGACCCCCGCGATCACGGAGGTTGTTTTCGATCCCTTTTCATCGCCCTACGAACCGCCGGCCACCTTACCGCCGCCCGCGGCCCCGACCGCCAGGGCGAAAACCGCTAAGCCGGCCGTCATTGCCGATGTTCCCGATCTGCCCTTCAAGGAAGCGGTGGCGCAGCTGGAGATCCGCATGATTCGCCACGCGCTCGAAGCCTCGAAATACAACCGGCGCCAGGCGGCCCGGCGGCTGGGTCTGACCTACGACCAGCTGCGCGGGCAGCTGCGCAAGCACCAAGCGGCTTTTGCTTAGAGGACTTTAGGGCCCTGACCTTGCCCGAGGCTGCGGACAGGATAGGGGCTTCAATCCTGGTCGAATCGGGCGGGCGCGTCCAAAAGGCTTACCCTACCCCGCCGCCTTGCCCGTCAAAGGCTTCGCGCAGGGCCTGCCCGAGTTTTTCCATGGTGTAGGGTTTCTTGAGATACATCCGCACCCCCAGGTGCAGCGCTTCCTTGACGCGCTCTGTTTCGGCGTATCCACTGACGATGATGACCTTCACATCCGGCCGGATTCGAAGGATTTCCCGGTAGGTATCGAGCCCGTCCATACCGGGATCCATGATCATGTCCAGCATGACCAGATCGACCGACTGGGTCCTTAGATATTCGATGGCCTGCTCACCACCGGCGACCGCGGCCGCCTCATAATTGAGCCGCGCAAGAATCCGCGAGGCGATTTCACGCTGGGTGGAGACATCATCGACCACCAGGATGCGTTCATTGCGGCCACGACAGGCTTCCCGCGGTAGCGGTTGATTGGCCGTCGGGCGTTTCTCCCGGGTCATCGGGAAATAGAGATCAAAGACCGTCCCGCCCCCCTCCTCGCTCTGAACGTCGATATAACCCTTGTGATCCTGGATCGTGCCCCAGACGACGGCCATACCGAGTCCGGTACCGCTGCGGCCCAGGACTTTTTTGGTATAGAAAGGTTCGAAGATGCGGGGAAGTTCTTCGGCGGCAATCCCCTCGCCGTCATCGGCGACAGACAGCACCACGTACTCGCCCTCGCTCACCTGACCGTAACCCTTGATGGGCCGGTCCAGATAGCGGTTTTGGGTGGCGATGCGAACATGCCCTCCGTCCGGCTGCGCTTCGGCGGCATTGCCGGCCAGATTCATGATCGCTTTACGCAGATGCGCGGCCGAACCCATGATATCGGAAAGATCGGCGTCATAACGGACCTCGAAATGCACATCCGGATGGTGGGTCGAGAGCGCCTGGTACTCGGGCGACTTCAAATAATCGGCCACCACAGCGTTGAGATCCATGATCTCAAGGGCCGTCACCCCGCGCCGTGCCAGGGTCAGCAGGTCCTGCACAATGGTGGCGGCTTTAATACCCGAATCCTGGATAGTGGTGATCGGGCCCCGTAAAGGGCTGTCCGTCGGCAGATCCATCAGGATCAGGTCCGGGTAGCTGACGATGCCTGAAAGCACATTGTTGAGATCGTGCGCCACCCCGCCGGCCAGCATCCCCAGGGCCTCCATCTTTTTGGAGCGTGACAGTTTTTCCAGTAGTTCCATCTTCTCTTCTTCGGCTTTTTTGCGGGCGCTGATGTCTTCCAGATTGACCACCATCCCCATGGCCTGGTCGTCCGCCCCTCGATAAATGGCGGCCTGCAGGCTGATATCCAGAACCCGGCCGCTTTGGGTCAGTCGCTGGGTCTCAAAAGCGTAGTGCCCTTCCCGGTAGGCGGTCTCAATGGCGGCCGCGGTTTCGTCCCGATTGGCTTCCGGCACGAAATCGACTCGCCGTCCCTGAAGTTCTTCCAGTTTCCATCCGAAAATGCGGTCGAAGGCCGGATTCAAATAGAGGACCTGGCCTTTGTCGTCGTAGACCACCACGGCATTCGGGGACGATTCCAGAACGGCCCGGTATTTGGACCGGCTGTCCGTCAGAGCGTCCCAGGCCCGACGGCGCTGCCGTTCACCGCGATACCAGGCCCAGATATAAAAGCCGGACAACCCGGTGATCAGGAGCAGGATGATTGCGGAAAAACCGATCAGGCGGCCGGTCAGGGTCGCGACTTCCTCGTGGATATCTTCGATATAGACGCCGGTTCCCACAATCCATTTCCAGGGGCGGAATTCGGCCACATAGGATATCTTCGGGACCACCCGCGAGGGGTCATCCTTCCACTGCCACATGTAATCCACATACCCGCGACCGTGCTGACGAACGACGTTGATGAAATCGCGGAAGAGATATTTCCCATTCTGATCCTGATAGTCGGAAACATCCTTGCCCAGCAGGTCTTCACGATAGGGGTGCATGATGAGCTGCGGCCTGAAATCGTTGATCCAGAAGTAATCCTTGTCTTCCGGCCCGTAGCGCAGGGCATGCAGATGCCGGATCGCCAAGTCCTGGGCGCGGAACCGGGAAAGCGTGCCATTGCGCGCCTGCGCCTCATAGAATGCCAGGGTGTCGAGAGCGGTTTCGACCAACTCGCGAATCATCTGTTGTTTCAAGTCGACCAGACGGCTTTCGGTATACGGCAGCACCACAAGAGAAATAACCGTCAGAAACAGGACCACCGACAAAACGGCCGGGAGGATGATCCGGAATGGGGATATCCGCTCCGAGCGGTCGGTTTCAGGAATGGTGGTGAAAGAATCCATGGCAATGACTCCGGCCTGTAGAGGGTCGCGCCGGCCGCCGATCGATGATTCCGGGATGTTCTGCGGGGTTCTAAATTGCCTGGCGGCGCGCTTGAAACGAACAGCACCATCATACACACCCATCGGTCCGGTGGCAAACAGGCACTGCTCATCAAAACGGCGGCAACCCGCCCCTGAGCCCGCCAAACAGCATCAACCGGGAATGCCGGCCGGGAACGTTTCCGCGTTGAAGCCAGCAGCGCTGGCCCCGCGTTCAGACAACATCAAACAGGTCTTTGCAGCTACACGACAAAAGGCGGCCCCCTGGGAGGCCGCCTCTGAATGGATGGGATTGCGTTGCTGGGGTTAATGAATGCTGATCTGTTTCGGTTTTACCACTTCGGGTTTGGGGATTTCGATCTTGAGGACCCCGTCTTTGTAGTCGGCGCTGATCTTGTCGGCCTCAATTTCGTTCGGCAGTGTGAACGCTCTTGCGAATCGTCCATAAACCCTTTCGCGACAGCAGGCGTTGTCGTTTTTCATGTCCGCCTCGGTATGACGCTCGCCTTTCAGTGTGAGAACGCGCCCTTTGACATCGAGGTCAATGTCCTTTTTGTCGATACCGGGAAGTTCGGCCTTGATGACAAAATGACCATCGTTTTCGTAGACATCCACAACCGGATTCCAGTTCCAGGCGGCGGGCAAGCCGTCCTGCCCATTAACCGGGTAGAACAATTCATCGAAAACGCCATTGACATGGTCACGATCGTTGAGCCTGTTCCGCCAGGGGTTCCATCTTACCAGTTCCATAATGTTCTCTCCTTTTGATAAAATATTTCGTATTATTAGTCGTTGGTCTGCTTTACGAATAAATAATAAGATTACAATAATAACTGTCAATAATATTTTTATTACTTTTTATATTTATAGTTTTTAAATAATGTATAGCGGGGCGGGCTGATATGAAAGCTCGATTTCAGAAGCCGGAAAGTGGCAGTGGATCTACGGATGGGTGTGGCGCCTAGGGTTCTGCTTCAGGAAGACGCCCGACGGTCCAGGACGCGACGAATCAGTTTATTCAACTCGGCCATGATCAGGGGCTTCATGGCAAAACCCTGAATCCCCATGGCGACAGCCTTTTCCTCGCTGACCTGCTCGCTGTAGCCCGTACACAGGATGATGGGCAGGTCCGGACGGATGGCCATCAGTTCCCGCGCCAGCCGATCGCCGGTCAGGTGCGGCATCGTCATATCGGTGATAACGAGATCGAAGCGGTCGGGGGCTTCCCGAAAAGCCGCCAGGGCCTCGTCGCTGCGGGTGAAAACGGTAACCCGGTAGCCCATACGACCGAGCATCTGGGTGGCCAGATCCACCTGGAAGGGTTCGTCATCCACGAAAAGAATCCGTTCGCCCCGGCGTGTCAACGGTTCGGCCGCCACCGGTTCCTCGGCCGCCGTCGCGTCGATCGAAGGGAGGTAAATGGTGAAACAGGTCCCTTGACCATTCCGGTTCTCTATGGTGACAACACCGCCCAGGCGGTCCACAATGCCATGGACGACGGCCAGGCCCATGCCCGGTCCGCGGTCTTCCGGCTTGGGCGTAAAGAATGGATCGAAGATGCGGGCGGTCTGATCCGTC
>JAERRP010000566.1 GCA_016735415.1 Desulfobacterales bacterium
GATCCCCTTTTTCCATGCAGGCGATGGCCAGGTTGTTGTGGGCAATCGGGAAATCCGGTTCCACTTTCAGGGCCTTCTGGCAGGCCGCGATACTTTTATCCACCTCGCCGTTCATGAGGTAGGCGCTTCCCAGGGTGGCGAACGCCTGAACATAGCGGAAATTGAAATGGGTGGCCCTTTCAAGGGATTTGATCCCTTCCTCCAGACGGCCCATCTGGAGATGCACGAAACCGATATTGCCGTGCCCTTCCGAAAAGCCCGGGCGGGCTTTGATGGCACGTTTGTTCCATTCCAGGCAACCTTCCATGTCAGCCTGCCGCAGGCAGATCGCGCCCAGTTGTACATAGGCCTCGGCCAGGGCGGGGCTTGTGTCGATGGCCGCCATCAACGCCTTTTCGGCCTCATCATATTTCTGCTGACCCATCAGGGCCACGGCCAGGTTGTAATGGGAGTTCCCGCAATCGGGATTATCGGCGATCGCTTTGCGATGCGCGCCAATGTATTCTTCCGCATTCTTGAATTGACTCATGTGGCATAACCTCACAAAGGCCCGGTTAGCTACCGGGCTGTTAGGTGGTCGATTGATAAAACGTATTTTCATATTATGCCTGGGGCCGTGTGTCAAGGCTATTTCCGGATCTGCGTTCAGAATCGCGTATTTCCCTTGACAGGTCCCATCCGTTTATCTACCTAGTGCCCCTCCTGTGACCGGCTTGTTGTTTCATTATCCCTACGAAGGAGGAAGTCATGAAAACCGGATGCTACACCGCCATCATCACGCCCTTTGCAGGCGATGCCGTCGACTACGAAGGACTGGACCGCCTGGTCGATTACCAGATTGCCGGCGGCATCACCGGTGTTCTGGCGGTCGGCACGACCGGTGAAAGCCCCTCTCTGTCCTGGGATGAGCACAATAAAGTCGTGGAACGGGTGGCCGGAAAAACCAGGGGCAAGTGCCTGTGTATTGCGGGAACCGGCAGCAACAATACCAAAGAAGCCCTTGAAGCCACGGCGCGCGCCGCCGCCGCCGGAGTGGATGCCGTTCTGCTGGTGGACCCGTACTATAACGGCCCCAGTTCTCTGGAAATAAGGCGCGAATACGTGGAGCCGGTTGCGGCTGCCTTCCCGGATCTCGATGTGATTCCTTACGTCATCCCCGGACGCACCGGGACCCAGCTCCTACCGGAGGATCTGGGCCTGCTGAGCCAGCGCTTTAATAATGTAGCGACGGTCAAAGAGGCCACCGGTAATCTGGAAAATATGAAGCGCACCCGTACCTGCTGCGGGCCGGCCTTTACCATTCTGTCCGGAGACGACGGTATGACCCTCGAAATGATGACGGAAGCCGATATTCGCGCCGCCGGTGTCATTTCGGTGGTCTCCAACATAGCCCCCGCCGCCATGACCCGAATGGTTGAACTCCTGGTGAATAAGGAACAGGCCGCCGCCGAGAAACTGCGCGACGATCTGGCCCCGCTGTTCGGTCTGGTCACGGTGAGTACCACCGAAAAAACCCCTTTCGGTGAAGTCACGGCCCGGTTCCGCAACCCTGCCGCCATCAAAGCCCTGATGACCATCCTGGGCCTGCCTTCGGGCGGCTGCCGGCAACCGTTGGGGAAAATGACCCGTAAGGCTATCGATTTCGTTCTGGAAACCGCCCGCGGGGTGCATGCGGCCAACCCCGGCATTTTAAAACCCTCTGGCGAATTTTTCGGTGTGGATATCGACGCGCGTCTGAACGACCCTAATATCTTGAAAGATTTGGTATATTCTGAGTATTAGGATCAGCGGGCGGATGGACGATTAAGCGGGAGACAGCCGGCGCTGCTTCCCGCTTTTTTTTCAATCGAAGACGCACTGAAAACGCACTAACGTTTAGGAGCGGTTGGGAGGCCTCATGGCCAAGGCCGCCCGTCTTCTCCAACGCAAGCCTTATTTCACACGCCCCTCGCGCCAGGCCTGAATGAGCTTGTCATAGTTGACCGTCTCACCCTGCGGTTTTTCATTGACCTTCGCTTTCGGCGATCCGGGCTGATTCAGCCAATAGGATTCATCCTTTTTGGGGTTGAGTTTCGGTCCGCATTCAGCCTGCACATTTGCGCGCTCGATGCGTTCCAAAACGCGGTCCATCTCCTTGGCAAGATTATCCATGGCCGTACTTACGGTCACCTCACCGGATACCGCCTCACCGATATTTTGCCACCACAGCTGGGCCAGCTTCGGATAATCGGGTACGTTGACGCCGGTAGGTGTCCAGGCGACGCGCGCCGGGCTGCGGTAAAATTCCACCAGTCCGCCAAGCTTGGGTGCGCGCTCGGTGAAAGACTCGTCATTGATATCGCTGTTGCGGATCGGTGTCAGGCCCACATGTGCCTTTTTCAGCGAAGTGGTCTTGGCCACGCAGAACTGTGCGAAGAGCCAGGCCGCCTTGCGGCGCTCGAGCGGTGTGCTCTTCATAAAAGTCCAGGAGCCGCAATCCTGGTAGCCCAGCTTCATTCCCTCTTCCCAGTAAGGACCGTGGGGTGAAGGCGCCATGCGCCATTTCGGGGTCCCGTCCGCGTTGACCGTGGGACCCGGTTCGACCATGCTGGGCAAAAATGCCGTGTACCAAAAGATCTGCTGCGCGACACTGCCGTTGGCCAGAAATGGCAGATACGTATAGAAATCCATCCCCAGCGCACCCGGAGGCGCGTATTTCCGGAGCCATTCCATGTACTTGCGCAGCGCGTACTTGGCTGCCGGACCGTTGGCGGCACCCCCGCGAGCCACGCTAGCGCCTACCGGTCGGCAATCTTCCATCCGGATACCCCATTCATCCACGGGAATGCCGTTGGGAATACCTTTATCACCGGCGCCGGCCATGGACAACCAGGCATCGGTAAAGCGCCAACCCAGGTCCGGGGCCTTTTTGCCATAATCGTTATGACCGAAAATAGCTTTACCGTCGATCTCCTGGATATGCTCGCTAAAGAACTCGGCAATGTCCTCATAGGCCGACCAGTTGACCGGCACGCCCAGCTCATAGCCATAGATTTCTTTAAATTTCTTTTTGAAATCCTCACGGTTGAACCAGTCGTAGCGGAACCAATAGAGATTGGCGAACTGCTGGTCCGGAAGCTGATACAGTTTGCCGTCCGGACCGGTGGTGAAGGATTTACCCATGAAATCGTCTACATCCAGCGTGGGCAGGGTCACGTCCTTGCCTTCACCCTCCATAAAGTCGGACAGGGGAACCACATACCCGTATCGGGCGTGGGTGCCGATGAGGTCGGAATCGTTAATCCAGGCATCATAGAGATTCTTGCCGGAGGCCCATTGGGACTGCAACTTTTCAATGACATCCCCCTCCTGGATCAGGTCAAAGGAGACCTTGATGCCGGTGATCTCCTCAAACGCCTTGCCCAACACCTTGGCCTCATACTCGTGAGTCGTGATGGTCTCGGACACGACCTTGATGTTCATGCCCTTATAGGGCTTGGCGGCCTTGATGAACCATTCCATCTCCTTCATCTGTTCGGCTTTCGACAATGTCGACGGTTGGAATTCATTGTCGACCCATTTTTTGGCGGCCTCCATATTCGCTCCCGCCGCGCTTGCCATGAACGCAAACAAGGCCGAAACGATTCCAATCATGAGAAGCTTGCCGGGTCTTCTTGTTTTCATCATTCCTGTCATCATCGCTCCCTCCGTGGGCCTTCAATATTTGCGCTTCGGTCTGGACGGTTTACGCCGCCGGCGTGAAGGCCTTGAACCCCGTACGGCATAAATATAAATTCCCTATGGCGCCGGTCTGCTTATCCCCAGCGCATGACAACGACAACCCAGACCACCGAAAGAACCATGCCGTACCACAGCGACAAATCGGTAAGTCCCAGCCAGGCCAAGTGGATGTAGGCGCTTCCCAACAGCCCTAAAAAGAAACGCGTGCCCCGTGTGGTAGGAATCAGGAGAAATCCCCGTCGTTCAATGGTAGGGGACACCAATTCCCAGATAAGCATGCCGACCAGCATCAGGAAGATCGCCGTGAAGAAAATGGCCGTCGGCCTGGTCCAATACATCCATTCTAGACCCATTGTGGTTCCCTTTTAAACGCGGCCCAGTGCAAAACCCTTGGCCAGGTGGTTCCGTACGAACCAGATCACCAGTCCTCCCGGGACGATGGTAAGCACACCGGCCGCGGCCAGCAGACCCCAGTCAAGACCTGTCGCACTGATCGTACGGGTCATGGTGGCGACGATAGGTTTGGCCTCGGTAATCGTCAGTGTCCGGGCAAAGAGCAGTTCGACCCAACTGAACATAAAACAGAAAAAGGCGGTCACACCGACTCCAGAGCGAATAAGCGGGATAAAAATGGTGACAAAGAAGCGCGGAAAACTGTACCCGTCGATAAAAGCGGTCTCATCGATTTCCTTGGGGATCCCGGACATAAAACCTTCCAGGATCCAGATGGCCAGAGGCACGTTGAACAGGCAATGGGCCAGCGCCACCGCAAGGTGGGTATCCATCAAATTGATGGTCGCATAAAGTTGAAGATAAGGCAGTAGAAAGACCGCCGGGGGCGCCATGCGGTTGGTCAGCAACCAGAAAAATATCTGCCCGTCGCCTATGAATTTATAGCGTGAAAAAGCATAGGCCGCGGGCAGGGCAAAGGCCAGTGAAAATACTGTATTCATGCCGACGTAGATCAGGGCATTGATATAAGCCATGTACCAGGTTGGGTCCGTGAATATCTTTATATAATTCTGAAAAGTGATGTCAGCCGGGTACAGGGCGAAGTCACCGAGGATATCGGCGTTGGTCCTCAGGGACATGTTGAGCATCCAGTAGATCGGAAGGATAAGAAATCCAAAATAGATGCAGAGGGCGATTGTTCTTTTCTGGATTTTCATTCCTTCTCCCCTCTTCCCACGTTCAGAAGGGCCTGGTAGAATATAAAACTAAAGAGCAGGACAATAAGAAAGTAGATGAGCGAAAAGGCCGCGGCCGGCCCCAGGTCAAATTGCATGGTGGCCAGCTTTACCAAATAGATGGAAAGAAATGTGGTCGTATTGCCGGGACCACCTCCGGTAAGGGCAAAGGGTTCGGCGAAGATGAGAAAGCTGTCCATCCAACGCAGCAACACGGCAATGGTGAGCACACCGCGCATTTTGGGTAATTGAATATATATGAATGTGGCCCATGCCGAGGCACCGTCAATTTTGGCCGCCTGGTAGTAGACTTCGGGGATGGCGCGTAGCCCGGCATAGGCCAGCAGGGCCACCAGGGGCGTCCAGTGCCAGACCTCCATAGCAAGCAGCGTAATCCAGGCATAGAGTGGCTTGGCGGTGTGGTCAAAGGGCACCTCCAGCAAACCCAGGCTGTTGATGCCCACACCGAACAGGCCGATATCCGGCCGGGTGAAGATAATCCAGATGGTGCCGATCACATTCCAGGGAATGACCAGGGGCAGCGCCAGGGTCACCAGCGAAGCGGAGACACTCCAACCGCGTTTGGGCATGGCCAGCGCGATGAGTATCCCGAGGGGGATCTCGATCAGCAGGACGAGCCCGGAAAACAGGAATTGGCGCCACAGAGCGTCATGCAAACGGTGGTTGCCCAACATCTCCTTGAACCATTCGGTGCCGACAAAAACGGCCTGGCCCGGTCCGAAAATGTCCTGGAGCGAATAGTTGACCACGGTCATCAATGGGATGATGCCGCTGAAGGCAACGATGATAAAAGCCGGCAATACCAGAAACCAGGCTTTATTGTCCTGCCATTTCTCCATATCGCCGCTCCTTCTATTTAACCAGCCTGCCGCCGGCAAACAGCCGGGTCCACTCCGGGGGAAAGACGAGCCTGGCCTGGTCCTCAGGAATGTGTCCGCCTTCCGGCACCCTGGCCCGCAAGGTCTTACCGGCCAGGGTAACATTCACGATTCGGTGACTGCCCTGGTCTTCAACACCCTTGACTTTGGCAGGCACGCTGCCGTCAACCGCCTCGGCCGACAATTTAAGGTGAATAGGCCGTATCCCCAGTTCCAGTTTTCCCTCAGCGCTGTGCCCCTTGGCCGCCACCCTATCGTCCAAGACAATGCTGGCGCCATTGCAGCGGGCCACATTTCCTTCCAAGGTGCAGTCCAGGAAATTCATGCCGGGGCTCCCGATAAAATACCCCACAAAGGTATGTTCAGGATTCTCGAAAAGATCCTGAGGAGAACCGATCTGTACGATTTCGCCCTCGTACATGACCACCACTTTATCGGCAAAGGTAAGGGCTTCTATCTGGTCGTGGGTCACGTAGATAAAGGTCAGTTTAAGCTGTTCATGGATACTTTTGAGTTTGCGCCTCAGTTTCCATTTCAGATGAGGGTCGATCACGGTCAACGGTTCGTCAAAAAGAATAGCCGCCACATCACTTCGAACCAGCCCTCGGCCCAGGGATATTTTCTGCTTGGCATCGGCGGCCATCCCGGCCGCCCGCTTTTGGAGATACGGCGTCAGGTCAAGGATGTCGGCCACCTCGCGGACACGGCGGTCGACTTGGCTGCCTTCGTGGCCGCGATTCCGCAATGGGAAAGCCAGATTGTCGAAAACCGTCATGGTGTCGTAGAGCACCGGGAATTGGAAGACCTGCGCGATGTTGCGCTTTTCCGGGGCTAAACCGGTGACGTCCTTGCCGTCGAAAAGCACCCGCCCGCGGGTGGGGTTCAGCAGGCCCGAAATGATATTCAGCAGGGTGGTTTTGCCGCAGCCCGATGGGCCTAGCAAAGCATAGGCGCCGCCATCCTCCCATATGTGCTGTATCCGCTTTAGGGCGTAGTCCGAATCGCCCCTGGGTTTTGGGAGATAGCTGTGGGCTATTTCATTGAGTTCGATACGCGCCATGACAGGCTCCTAAACAGGCCCCTCCGGAATGCTGTCAAGAGAAGGGGATACAACCAGGTTACCCTTTAGATCGAAGACAAAAAGACAACGCGGGTTGACATAAAAAGTGACCGCTGACCCGATCCGATAGGGATGAATACCGTCCTCCTGGGCCACAAGCCGGGTGTCGGCGTGATTGAAGTGGATGAAGGTTTCCGATCCGTTTATCTCGGCCAGTTCAACCTGGGCTTGGATTTGGGCATCGTTTGCACCGGTTCTCGACAGGAGCAAATGGTTGGAGCGGATGCCGAAGGTATATTCGCCGCCGGAAAGTTTTTGCATGTCGCCTTCCAGAGGAACTTGAATACCCTGCCCTATGAGGGCCGTCTCCCTTTGAATGCGGCCTCGAAGAAAATTGATCGGTGGATCACTGACGACTTCCGCCACTTTAACGGTTGCCGGATTTCGGTAGGCTGACTGGGTGGTGCCGGTTTGCAGAATACGGCCTTCGTCGAGGACGGTAATGTTGCCGCCGAACATCAGAGCTTCGGTCGGTTCCGTGGTGGTGTAAACGACGATCGCCTTGCGCTGTGTGAAAATGTCCTGAAGCTCAACCCGCAGCTCTTCCCGAAGCTTGTAGTCCAGATTGACCAGCGGCTCATCCATCAGCAGCAAGTCGGCGTTTTTGACCATCGCCCTGGCAATGGCGGTGCGTTGCTGCTGGCCGCCGGATAACTCGGACGGCAGACGGTCTAACAGGTCGTCGATCCGCAGCATCTCAGCGATTTCACGCACCTGGCGATCGATCTCGGATTTTGGAATGCCGCTGGTCTTCAGAGGCGATGCAATGTTTTGGTAGACCGTCAGAGAGGGGTAGTTAATGAACAGCTGGTAGACCATGGCCACGCTGCGTTTGCGTACCGAAACGCCGGTGACGTCCTGCCCATCGATGAGGATGCGTCCCCGGGAGGGCCTGTCCAGACCAGCCATGATACGCAGCAGGGAGGTCTTTCCGGCGAGGGTGCGGCCCAAAAGTACGTTGCGGGATCCGGATTCGAAATCGAGATTGATGTTTTTTAAGTGGATTTCCCGGCCTACGATTTTATGGACATCCTTAAGCGCCAGGCCCATGCAGTCCCCCTGTTGGCCTTCAATTGATTCAGACTTCCAGCTCAAGAGCGCCATGTGCAGAATGCACAAATAAAAGATATGATTTGAGATTTATCCCGAAATAACACGGCCTAAATTTTTTCGCAAGTGAAAATATGTTTTCGATTTGCCTCTATTGATCATCACCCTTCACCGGAATCAGGGCTGGCTGCGCCACGTGCAGTTCGACCTCTCCCGCGTTCATGGCCTCAATCAGCGATTCCGTCGGTTGCCGGTCGGTAAACAGGGCGTCGATCTCGCCGATGCTGCCCAGCCGCACCATGGCGTTGCGTCCGAATTTGGTGTGATCGGCCGCCAGGAAAACCTTGCGCGAATTGTCGATGATGGCCCGGGCCGCGCGGACTTCACGATAATCGAAATCAAGCAGGGTTCCGTCCATATCGATGCCGCTGATACCGATAATGCCGAAATCAACCCGGAACTGCTGGATGAAATCGATGGTCAGCGGTCCGACAATCCCGCCGTCCCGGGGGCGCACCAGGCCGCCGGCCACGATGATCTCGAAATCCTCATTGCCGGCCAGAATCGATGCCACATTCAGGCTGTTGGTGATGACCCGCAGCCGCTCGTGGCCGCACAGCATTTTGGCAATCTCTTCGGTGGTCGTGCCGATGTTGATAAAGAGGGAGGCATGCGCCGGTATGAGGGCCGTCAGCATGCGTGCGATCTGTTCTTTTTCCTTGAGGCACAGAACCTTGCGTTGGGTGTAAGCGACATTTTCGGTACTGGGGGGCAGACCGGCGCCGCCACGATAGCGGCGAATG
>JAERRP010000129.1 GCA_016735415.1 Desulfobacterales bacterium
GAGTCTGAAAGCAACTTCAGCATCTCCTTTTATTCTTGACATAGCATTGTTAAAATTCTAAATCCAAGGATTTATGATATTCGACAGTTATTGGGGTTATGACCATGTTTGAGAACCTGTCCGATAAACTTGAGTCGGTATTCAAAAAACTCAAGGGGCACGGCAAGCTGACGGAAAAGAACATCGAGGAAGGCTTCCGGGAAGTCCGGATCGCCCTGCTGGAAGCCGATGTGCATTTCCGGGTTGTCAAACGTTTTATCGCCGACATCCGCGAAAAAGCGCTCGGGCAGGAAGTCATGACCAGCCTGACGCCCGGGCAGCAGGTCGTCAAGATCGTCAACGAACAGCTGACCGAACTGATGGGCTCCCGGCACGAAGCGCTGAATCTCAGTGGTCCCCGTCCGGTGGCGGTTATGCTGGTGGGGCTGCAGGGCTCAGGTAAGACCACAACCGCGGGAAAACTGGCCGTGCACCTGCGCAATTCAGGGCGCACGCCCTATCTGGTACCGGCCGACGTTTATCGCCCGGCGGCCATCGACCAGCTGACCAAGCTGGGAGAACAGCTGTCGGTGCCGGTCTATGGCTCGCAGCCCGATATGGACCCGGTGGATATCTGCCTGGAGGCACGGGTGGCCGCCCAGTTGGCGGGTTGCGACACCCTGCTGCTCGATACCGCCGGCCGCCTGCATATCAATGATGAACTGATGGCCGAGCTGGGCCGCATCAAAACGGCGGTTAAACCGGCGGACATTCTCCTGGTGGCGGACGCCATGACCGGTCAGGACGCCGTCAATATCGCCCAGTCCTTCAACGACACCCTGGATATCGGTGGCGTGGTCCTCACCAAAATGGACGGCGATGCCCGGGGCGGGGCCGCCCTGTCCATCAAGGCGGTCACCGGCAAGCCGATCAAGTTTATCGGTGTCGGTGAAAAACTCGACCAGCTCGAAGCGTTCCATCCGGAACGGATGGCCTCCACCATTCTGGGCATGGGCGATGTTCTCACCCTGATCGAAAAAGCCCAGTCGGTGGTGGACGAGAAAAAGGCCGTCGAGCTGGAAAAAAAGCTGCGCAAGAACCAGTTTACCCTGGAAGACTTTCGCGACCAGCTGGTCCAGATCCGCAAAATGGGTTCCCTCTCCGATCTGCTGAAGATGATACCGGGGATGGGTAAAATGAAGCAGATGAAGCATTTTGATGTGGACGATCGCGAACTGGTCCGAATTGAAGCCATCATCAATTCGATGACGGCCAAGGAGCGGCGCCATCACAAAGTCATCAACGGAAGCCGCCGCAAACGTATTGCCAAAGGAAGCGGGACACGTGTTCAGGATGTGAACGGCCTGCTTAAAAACTATACTCAGGTCATGAAAATGATGAAAAAAATGAATAAGGGCGGCATGCGCGGAATGAGCCGCGGGATGATGCCTTTCTAAAGGAGAGGAACGAATGGCCGTTAAAATCAGACTGGCCCGACACGGGGCCAAAAAGAGACCGTTTTACCGCATTGTCGTGGCCGACAGCGAAGCGCCCCGCGACGGACGGTTTCTGGAAACCGTAGGCACTTACAATCCGCTGCGTGATCCCGCTGAAGTAGCGGTTAAGCAAGAGCGCGTGCAATATTGGCTGGACCAGGGTGCTACCCCCACCGACACGGTCAAAAGCTTGTTGAAAAAGGAGGGGATCTCTCAGAAGACGGCCTAGCACCACTGCCCCGCATTCTCACCCACCAACAAAGGAGATGGCGCTATGAGAGAGCTGATCGATTACATCGCACGGGCACTGGTTGACAATCCGGAAATGGTTGAGGTTTCTGAAATCGCGGGAAATCAGACGTCCGTTCTCGAGCTTAAGGTGGCCAAAGAGGATCTGGGTAAGGTAATCGGCAAGCAGGGTCGAACGGCGCGCGCCATGCGCACCATTCTGAGCGCGGCCTCGGCCAAGATAAGAAAACGAACCGTTTTAGAAATTATCGAATAAAGGCGTGAAGCCTGAAAACGCTCTGTTGATCGGTGCCATCGTCGGCCCGCACGGTACCGGCGGGGTTTGTAAAATTAGGTCGCATGCGGAAACCCTGGCGGTTTTCGAACCAGGCGGCCGGTTGTTCGTGGAAACGGCCGGGAATCACTTCCAAACGCTTGAAGTGCTGTGGATCAAACCGCATTCGAAAGGAGCCCTGATAGCCTTCCGAGACGTGGCCGATCGCAACACGGCCGAAGCGCTGCGGGGTGCTAAGCTTTATATCGACAAAACCCGGCTTCCGGCCCCGGAGGAGGAAAGCTACTACTGGTTCGACTTGATCGGGATGGAAGTATACACGCAGGACGGTGATTTTCTAGGCTGGCTGGAGGCCGTTCTGCCCACCGGCAGCAACGACGTCTACGTGGTCCGCAAGGCTGACCTGGAAACACTGGTGCCGGCACTGACCTCGGTTGTCAAATCGGTCGACACCATCCAAAAGCGGATGGAGGTGGTGCTCCCGGAGGGATTGTGACACCTCGGCGATGGAGAAGATTGACGCGATGCAAATCGCCGTGCTGACCATATTCCCGACCATGTTCGATTTATTCTGGGAACACGGCATCGTCCGGCGCGCCATTGCCAGCGGCCAAATCCAGCCGCGGGCGGTGGATATTCGTGCTTTTAGCGAAGACCGTCACAAAGTGACGGACGACCGCCCCTACGGCGGCGGTTGCGGCATGGTCATGAAACCGGAACCGCTGGCCAGGGCGATCGAGGCCGTCAGGGGCCAGATTGCCGGGGGACTTACGGTGCTCATGTCCCCCCAGGGAGACAAGCTCAGCCAGCAGACGGCCGAAGGGCTGGCCCGTCAATGCGGGCTGATTTTTATTTGCGGTCGCTACGAGGGAGTGGATGCCCGTATCGTGCGCCGCCATGTGGATTACGAACTTTCGATTGGCGATTATGTGCTGAGCGGCGGCGAACTGGCGGCGATGGTAGCCATGGACGCGGTTATCCGCCTGATACCCGGTGTGCTGGGGGGTGCGGAATCGGCCTGCCGGGACTCTTTCAGCGACGGCTTGCTGGAGCACGAACACTACACCCGGCCGCGTGAATTCGAGGGGGAAACCGTCCCGGAGGTCCTGCTTTCCGGCGACCACCAGGCCATCGACCGCTGGCGTCATAAGATGTCCCTGATCGAAACCCTATTGCGGCGTCCGGATCTTCTGGAAAAACGGACGCTCAACGACCGCGAAACTGAAATTCTGCGGCAGTGGTCGCAGATGCTGGAAAGGGTTCTGAAGCATCAATCTGCATATCGCCCTGATTCATTATCCGGTCGTCAATAAAAACGGCGCGACCATTGCTTCGGCCGTCACGAATCTCGACCTGCACGATATCGCCCGGGCCGCCCGGACCTTCGGTGTCCGATCGTTTCAGGTGGTAACACCGCTGGAAGACCAGCGTATTTTGGCCGGTCGTATCGTGCGCCACTGGACGCACGGTGCCGGAGGCGATTACAACCCCAAACGACGTGAAGCCCTGGAGCACATTCGGATCAGCGCCACGCTGGACGAAGCGGTTGAGGCGGTGGGTCGGCAGGCGGGGCGCAAACCCCGAACCGTGGCGACCTGCGCCAGGCATTACCCCGAGGCGATCGGTTACGGCCGGCTGCAAAGGCTGATGCAAAACGATCATCCGCATATGATTCTCATGGGAACGGCCTGGGGCCTGGCACCGGAAATCATCGGGGCCGCCGACCATATTCTGGCGTCCATTGGGAACCATGAAACCTATAACCACTTGTCCGTGCGCTGTGCGGCCGCCATTATTCTGGATCGGCTGACCACGCCCGTGGGACAGCCGCGCGACTGAAGTATTATCTTTAGAATTAGGGGAAATAACGATGGGAAAACTGAATCAACTGGAAAAGGAAATGATGCGTCTGGACCTGCCGGATTTCGCTCCCGGCGATACGGTCAAAGTGCATGTCAAAATCAAGGAGGGTGAAAAAGAGCGCATTCAGGTTTTTCAGGGCGTTGTGATCAGCAAGCGCAAAGGCACCACCAACGCCACTTTCACTGTCCGCAAGGTCTCTTACGGCGTCGGCGTAGAACGCATTTTTCCGATGCACTCACCGATTATCGACCAGATCGAAGTCATTTCACGCGGCCGGGTACGACGGGCCAAAATTTACTACCTGCGCAAACTGCGAGGCAAAGCGGCACGCATCAAGGAACGCCGCTATTAGCGGATACCCCGGCGGATCGACCGGCGGGCGCCATGGATGATTGCCGCCGCCTTATGGACGATTCCAGGCAGGCCACTCCTTGAGGCCGGCAGGGTCGCATCACCCGGCCGGCCGGAGACTTCGATGGACAACCATCTCCTGTATTTCGAGGATCAAGCCCGGCGAAAAGGTTTCAGCTATGTCGCCGGGCTTGACGAAGTCGGACGCGGCCCGCTGGCGGGGCCGGTTGTGGCGGCCGCCGTTTTGCTGCCGGCGGAGTTCCCTCCCGGCGGGATCAATGACTCCAAAAAGCTGTCGGCGCGGCAACGGATGCAGGCCTTCGAACGGATCTGCCGACAGGCCACCGGCATTGGTGTGGGGGGGATCGACGCCGAAGTGATCGACCGCATCAATATCCTGCAGGCCTCGCTTTTGGCCATGGCCAAAGCCATTGACCGGCTCGATCCCCCACCGGATTATCTC
>JAERRP010000727.1 GCA_016735415.1 Desulfobacterales bacterium
GGATAATCCGCGACCTTACCCTTCAATATCCGGAAATCTATTTTTTCTGTCTTTCGGAACGGCATTTTCACCCGGAACTCGAGGACGCCATTTGCTATCACATTTTCGCCTGTATCAATAAACCGATTGATCCGGACGAACTGTTCTTTTGGATCCGGAGTATCCGAAAGGAGGGAATAAACGAATGACATGAAAAAGCACCCAATATGGTGGGCAGAAAAAGATCCGGATCGATCGGTATTGATAGGAAATACTATTGAACAGTCGGACAACAATGGGAGGTAAAATGCAAAAGCCAAACAAAACACGCAAAGGTATGCTGGTTGAATTCCTGGCCAATACCAAGTTGACCCGACGCAGCTTTGTCAAGGCATCGGCGGCGACGGGTGGCGCATTGGCCTTAAGTGGGCGATTGACACCGACGCTTAAGGCCTTCGCCCAAGCCACCGGTCCAGCAGGCGCCGCCCAAGGTGCGTGGTTGCCCGCTACCTGCCAGGGTTGCACGTCCTGGTGCTCCAAGCAGGTTTACGTTATCGACGGTCGGGCCATCAAAGTGAGAGGGAACCCCCATTCCAAGGTCAATGTGGGGGCGAGTTGTCCACGCGCGCATCTGGCCATCCAGCAGGTCTATGACCCTGATCGAATTAAAACGCCCATGAAGCGAACCAATCCCCAAAAGGGCCGCAACGAGGATCCCAGATTCGTGCCTATTTCATGGGACGAGGCGCTCAACACCATTGCCGACAAGATCATGGAGTTGCGCAACAACAATGAAACCTACAAATACATGCTCATGCGCGGTCGCTATACTTACATGCGTGACATTCTCTATGATCGCATGACCAAGATCATCGGTTCGCCCAACAACATTTCTCATAGCGCCATCTGCGCCGAGGCCGAAAAGTTCGGCCCCTACTTTTCCGAAGGGTTGTGGGATTACCGCCAGTACGACGTCGAGAACGCCCGTTACATTCTGATCTGGGGGGCCGACCCGCTGGCCGCCAATCGCCAGGTCTCCTACTATTCAAAAGTGTGGGGCACCGTCATCAACCGGGCGCAGATCGCGGTTGTCGAACCGAGGCTTTCCGCTACCGGGGCGAAGTCCGATGTCTGGTTACCTATAAAACCGGGCCATGACGGCGCTCTGGCAGCGGCCATCGCCCATGTCATTCTCACCGAAGGGCTTTGGTACCGGGACTTTGTCGGCGATTTCACGGACGGCGAAAATCGATTCAAAACCGGGCAGGATGTCCTGGAAGAAGACTTCGAACAGAAGTACACTCACGGTCTGGTTAAATGGTGGAACCTGGAACTCAAGGACAAAACCACGGAGTGGGCGGCGTCCAAGACCGGCCTCCCCGCCGAACAGATCCGCCAGGTAGCGCTCGACTACGGCAAGGCGGCGCCCCATGCCATCTCGTGGGTCGGCGGTGGGCCAGTCATGCAGGTGCGTGGCGGTTATGCGAGTATGATCTGCCACGCCCTGAACGGTCTGGTTGGTGCAGTGGACAATGTTGGTGGAACATTGAAAGCCAACAAGGAGTACACCTCCAAATTCCCCAAGCCAGATGATTTCATGGACGAAATCGCCAAGAAAGGCAAAAAACACGGGAAGATCGATCACCGTGGACGGCTCGAATTCCCGGCTCTCAATAAAGGTAAATCCGGCGGTGGCGTCGTGACCAACAATGCCGCTGACGGCATCATTAATGAAGATCCCAACGGCATTAAGGTGGCCATCGGATACATGAACAACTTCACTTTCTCCTGCGGTCAACCGGAGCGTTGGGAACGGGCCCTCTCCAAGATCCCCTTCGTCGTCCACCTCACCACCAACGCCAGTGAGTTTTCCTGGTTTTCCGACATCCTGCTGCCCAACACGCATCACATGTTCGAAAAATACGGTTATGTAAAATCCCATGGCAACGGCTACCGTCACGTCACCCTGATGCAGCCCATCATCAAGCGGGTGGGAGACTATAAGACGGATGAATCCGAAATTACCTGGCTGATTGCCGAAAAGCTGGCCGAACGCGGCTTCGACAATCTGTTGCGCCACTATAAAACCTACAGGGATCCGGAAACTGGAAAAGAGCCAACCAATGCGGATGAATTCGCCCTTTATGCCCTGAAAGTCGCCACCCACAAACTGTGGGATCCTGCTGTACACAAAGGGGGCGACAAATTCAGCGGATGGACGGAGTTCAGCAAAGTTGGTGTGTGGAATTCTGATCCTTACCCCTTCCGCAAGCGCTGGGGCAAGATGAAGACCAAAACCGGCATGTTCGAGTTCTATAGTGAAACCCTGAAGGCGGCTTTGGGAAAACATGCCGAAAAGCACAACACCACCGTCGATCATGTCATGGAGGTCTGCGATTACCAGGCGCGGGGGGAACAGGCTTTCATTCCCCATTATGAAGAACCCTGGACCTCCGGTGACCCCAAAGAGTATCCTCTGCTTTTTGTGGATCACAAATCCCGTCTCAATCGCGAAGGCCGGTCGGCCAACTGCCCCTGGTACTATGATTTCAAGGATCTGGATCCCGGCGACGAGAGCTGGGAGGACGTGGCCAAGCTTAACCCGGTGGACGGGAATAAATACGGCATCGGTAACGGTGATCAGGTTCGTCTAACATCCCCCACCGGCAGCATCGAATGCACGGCCAAGCTGTGGGAGGGTGTCCGCCCGGGTACGGTGGCCAAGTGCTATGGTCAGGGTCATTGGGCCTACGGTCGATTGGCGGCCAAAGAATTCGGGACGGTTCCCCGGGGCGGCAATAACAACGATCTGATTCCTGCGGTTTATGACCGGCTGAGCGGCAGCACTGTCCGTCACGCCGGGACCCGCGTAAAAATCGAAACGATTTAGGAGGTAATCAATGCCCAGATACGCCATGGTTATCGACCTGCAGCGTTGCGTCGGCTGCGGTGCCTGCAGCATCGCCTGCCGCAACGAAAACAATGTTCCCGAGGGAATGTATTGGTCGAACAAGATTACGGAGACGTCGGGGACCTTCCCCAACGTTCGCTACCACTACATCCCGACCCTGTGCAACCACTGCGACAACGCCCCCTGTGTCAGGGGCTGTCCGACCCAGGCCATGCACAAGCTTGAAAGCGGCATCACCATGCACAACCCGAACAAATGCATCGGCTGCAAATACTGTGAGTTCAACTGCCCCTACGGGGTCATCTATTTCAACTGGCGCAAACCGCACCCGTTCTGGCGGGACGAGACACAGCTCATCAAGGGCGGCACCTATTCTCCTGCGGAGGAGGCCCGCGAGGCTGGCGGCAAAATTCTACCCTATTACAACCCGGAGCGCGATGAAACCCTTGCCGGCATCCGCCCTAAAGGCGTGGTGGAAAAATGCACCTTCTGTGACCATCTGGTGAAAAGAGGGCAATTACCGCGCTGTGTGGAGGCCTGCCCTTCGGACGCGAGGGTGTTCGGGGATATATCGGACCCCGTCAGCGAAGTCAGTAAACTGCTAGGAAAGTTTCGTCCCTTCCGGCTGCGTGAGCAGCTCGGCACGGATCCGCATGTGTTTTACATAAGAGATTTCAACCCCGCACACTACCAGCCGACGAAAGGAGGTGTCTAATGAATTCGTCCAAAGGTGCCTATTTTACCTGGCTGAGCCTGATCGGTGCGGCGCTTATCGCCGGACTTTACGCCGCCATTCAGTTGTTTACCGAAGGTCATTATCTTTTCAACACCAACGACGTCCTCCTATGGTCGCTTCCTTTGGGAGTATACATCTACCTCGCGCTGACGAGTTCCGGTCTGACTTTGCTGGCGTCGCTGCCGTTGGTGTTTGGTGTCAAAAAATTCGAGCCCATCGCCAAGCGATTGGTGTTTTTGGCCATCGCCACCCTAATGGGGGGATTTGTTGCCATCGGTCTTGAACTCGGTGACATTTTCCATATGATCTACATTATGATTTCCCCTAATTTCAGTTCTCCCATATGGTGGATGGGGTTTATCTATAGCGTGGAACTGGTGGTCTTGATCGTCAAATTCTTCCTCTTGCATACCGGGGACTGGCACAGCCCGATCAGCAGGGCGTTGGGCCACATCTCTTTCATTGCGGCGCTGGTGGCCCCCCTTATGATCGGATCCGTATTCGGCCTAACCGAATCCCGGGTAACCTACTTCGGGCCGGTGATGTCGATCTATTGTCTGTTGATGGCAATCCTGAGCGGTACCGCCCTGTGCCTGTTCTATACCCTCGTGGTCGCCCGAATCGCAGGAAGCGCTTTTTCGAAAGCGAAACAAAGCATCTGTGACGACATCACCAGGTTCTTTACCTACACCCTTGGAACCATGATCGTTTTTACCCTGGTGAAGGTTGCCATAGAGTCGGCCACCGTCATACCGGACTTTCTGAACTACCGCCAGTATGCCCAGGCCTTCGGAGGTATCGGCAAGCTCAACACGGAAGTGCTTATAGGATTGCTGCTGCCCTTCGTGCTGATGGTCATTCCGTCGATACGTGCCGGCCATGCCAGCCGAATCCTGGCCTCCGGCCTGGTTTTGGCGGGAACCCTGGCCATGCACATGGAAATCCTGCTGGCGGGCCAGAGCCGCCCCATCGGCCCGAAAGCCGAGCAGTATCCTGAGTATGTCAGCTATTTCCCCAGCAGTTACGAATGGCTGG
>JAERRP010000295.1 GCA_016735415.1 Desulfobacterales bacterium
GCTCTTTATAATAGTTCAAAGTATGGTGGTATGTACCCTTTTTGTCAAAAATTTGACTATGTATTATCCCCCACTTCCAAAGGCGATAAAGCATGCTATTCTTAAGAACACCGATACCATATTCAACCGACCGATAGAAGCTTATAGAGCTGGCTTCAGGAAAATATTTGGTTGGACAACTGATCTCGCCAATGCGGAACCCAAATGCTATCGCTTGTGTTAGCATTTGATTGTCGAAAACAAAATCGTCAGAGTTGGCTAATATTGGCAGCTCTCCTAAAACCTCAGCAGTGAATGCTCGATATCCGGTATGATATTCGGATAGTTTTGCTCCTAAAAAAAGATTCTGGATCAACGTTAGGAACCGATTGGATAAGTATTTGTAAAGGGGCATTCCGCCTCGAAGTGGAGAACCACCTATAATGCGTGATCCAAGTGCGACATCATATACCTCCGAGGCCAACATTGCGGCCATAGCGGTCACCAACCTTGGATCATATTGATAATCAGGATGAAGCATAATAACTATATCGGCTTCAAGTCTTAATGCTTCCCTGTAACAAGTTTTCTGATTCGCTCCATATCCGAGATTTTGTTCATGGATAAAAGTTTTTAAGCCAAGCCGCTCGGCCGTCTCAACCGTTTTGTCATCACTGGCATCGTCTACCAAAATAATAATATCTACGATATCTTCAGGAATTGCCAAACATGTTTGTTCCAACGTCTGCTCTGCCTTATATGCTGGCATCACAACTACAACTTTCTTTCCATGAATCATATAGAACCTACCCTGACATAGTTGACATGACAATGAGTTCAAAGGGTCTTGGGGATGTTTAGATTACTGTTACTTGTTTTTACTTTCAGCTATTATTCGGACAATCGCCACAGCATGATCCCCAAACACTCAACAAATGCCTTGCGCGCATGATCAGCATCAACAATCTGCCGTCGCTCATTGCCTCCGATGCCAGAGAGATCGGCTGACAGGGCGTTTTCCCGGCCACTTGCGTCAGGGCTTGCCCGCCTTGAGGCTCTCAAGCGCCTTGCTGCCCTCCAGCCAGGCGTGCAGATCGATGGTGGCCCGGGAGAGCTGGTATTGGCCGTCGGCAAAAACGCCGAAATCTCCGCCGCCGGCCATGGCCGATGCAAAGCGCACGGTGTTGGCATAAAACAACCAGGTGTCGCTCCACATGCGTTCGCTGCGCTCGTCGAACGGATTGGCGCCCTGATCAAGGCCCTGGGCGTATCCCCGGGCCCAGCCCTCCGTCATGATTTCGGTGACGGTCCGCACCGCTTCGTTCGAGCGCGCAATTGTTTTGCGGTAGCGCCGCCAGTATCCCTCAACCCAGGAGGTGTCGTGGCAGGCGCGGCAGGGGGCCTGCATGGTCTGCGGGCGGGCCGCCCGTTCTTCGGGACCGATGAGATAGGATTCAGCCAGGCCGCCCTTGAAATCGGTGGGCAGGGACAGGCCGTCCCGGTTGCGAATGATGCTGGTGTCCGGCGACCTGGGCTGGGGATGGGCGTAGATCAGCCCGAAGATGCGCCAGGACAGCCGGTCTTTCATCTCGTGGGTGCGCGGGTTGATCACCTCGTCATCGGTATTCACCAGCAGGCTGATGTGGCAGGCGGCACAAGTGGGCGCCTTGAAATCACGGCCCACGGTCCAGGGCACGGCCTTAAAATCCCATTCCTGCTTTTTAGAAGAGTAAATGTTGCCGTGCTTGCTGGAAAGATAAACCTTGTAGGCCGGCACATCCGGCCCCACATGACACTCCTTGCAGGTGTACGGTTGGCGGGCCATCGCCATGGAAAAAGTGTGCCGGGTGTGGCAGGCCGAGCAGGCCCCTTTGCTGCCGTCCAGGTTGATGGGGCCGACACCCTGGTTGGGCCAGCCTTCGATGACGGGGAATTCCAGTTCGCCGGCATCGGTGTCCCGCATTTCGGTCCCGCTGACCTTAAGCACGGTGCCGTGACAGTAATAGCAGGCTTCGGCCCGGGTGTCGTCGTCGGCCGGTGTCATTTTCAACGGGCCCTTTTCGAGGGTGCGGGCGGCCAGGATGGATTTCTCGAGCTGATTGTAAACTTTGTTGTCGGCGAGATTATTAACGGCATGGGCCATGATGTTGCGCGAATACTGGTCGGCCTCCGTGGCGTGGCAGGTGCGGCAGTCGTCCGGGCTGACCACCACGTGGATTTCGTAGCCGTTGTGCTCGAAGCTGTCGGCATGGGCCATGGGCCGCAGTCCATGGCATTCGGCGCATCCCACCGCCACCTTCTGCAAACCTTCCGGAATGTCCTTGCTGGAAACCTTCAGCGCCAGGTCATCGGCCTGCCGGGCCACAGCCGGCGTAATGGCGGCGTGGCGGCTGGTTTTCCATCCTTCCACAATCCCCGGGTGAAATACGGCGTGGCAATCCAGGCACTCCTGGGTGGCATCACTGACGGAGACGTCCTGTCCGAATGCGGCCACAGAGCCGAACAGCATCAATACGGCGAACAGCACGAACGGACGAAGGCTCACAGGGACCTCCTTCTATTGGGGCGTGGGATCAGTAGTCGGAATCGAAAATCGGTTTGCCGACATGATAACGGAAATGAAAAATTTCGTCCAGCTAGCGGCGCCTCAGGTTCAATTGACTTCGTTGCGGGGCCGGCCGGTTCGTCAGGTAAACCCCGGAGAGTACCAGGACGGTGCCCGCCAGCAGCGAAGCCGTCGGTTGTTCGTGCAGCAGAAAATAACTGAAGATGATGGCGCTGATCGGTACGAAATTGATAAAGACCCCGGCTTTCATGGCCCCGATGCGCTGAATGCCCTGGTAGTACCAGACGAAGCCCAGGACGGTTCCAAAAAAACCGAGGTAAAAAAGAGCCAGCCAGTCGAGGGGCGTGTAGCCCGGCCAAGCCGCGAGGATACCTTCATGCCAAGCCGGCAATGCCAGACACATGACCCCGCTGAGGGAGGCATAGAGAACCGCGGTCAGGGGCGACAACTCAGCCAGCAGGGATTTACCCAGGAGCGAAAACGTCACCCAGCTGGCCACACACCCCAGAATGAAAAGCTCCCCCCAGCCCACCTGTCCGCTGCTGAAGACCGACCAGCTGCCGCGGGTGATAACGAGCACGGCCCCGCTGATCGAAACCAGAATACCGGTCAGGCGCACCGGTGTCAGGCGTTCCCGAAAAATGAGGGCCGAAAAAAGGGCGATAAAAATAGGGTTGTTGGCGATGATGATGGCGGCCCGCCCGGCCTCGATCAGCTTCAGTCCCTTGAAAAAAAAGATATTGTAGGCAAAGACCCCGGTCAGGCCCAGAAGAAAAATCGGGAAAAGCTGTTTGGGCCGGATGGCCGGCAGCCGGCCTTCGATTTTCCAGACCGCCAGGAGCAGAAAAAACGAAGCGATGGCAAAGCGCAGGAACGCAGCCGAATAAGGGGCCACGTGTTGAGCCGCCACCTTGCCGGCGATAAAGGTACCGCCCCAGAAAACGGCCATCCCCAACAGTTTGAGATAGATCTTGATCATTCAGGTCCGTCGATCGGTTCGTTGCGCACGAGGGCCTCCAGAATGGCGGGGAGGTATTCACCGGCCTTGTCTTCGGGGAAACTGCAGGACCCGGCCCCGGGATGCCCCCCGCCGCCGTAACGCGACAGCAGCAGGCCCACGTTGACCCGGCAGTGGCGGTTGAAGATGCTGTGGCCCAGGCTGACGATAATGCGGCGGCGGTCCCGGTCGTCGTAACGGATCTTGGCCTGCACCACCGACTGCGGATAAAGAGAATACACCAGGAAGCGATTGCCGCGGGGGGTCTGGGGCAGGTCGCGGAAATCCGTCACCGCCACGACCCCGTCGATGGTGGTGTGACGCCGCAAATGATCGCGGTAGGCGCGGTTTTCTGCCACCACCCGCGCACTGCGCGGTTTGACTTCCGCATCGGCCATGACGGTTTCGACAGGCTGGTCCCGGATTAGTGCCACCAGACGGTTCCAGTAAGGCTCGTCCTGCAGATCGCGGCCGCTGACCGTCATCGATAGCAACACGTAGGGATAGTTCTCGGGAAACTGAACTTCGTCTTCGGTGAGATCGGCACTGTCGATCCGGTCGGTCTGGTGGACCAGTTCATGGTAGTCCCGGTCAAACCGGCCTTCGTAATAGCCGTAGATCAGGCCGGCCGCCGAGGGCGCCATTTCAAAACGCCCCTCGACGGGGCGCTCCGGGGTGTTTGAAAAATGATGGTCGAACCACAGGCCGCAGTTCTCGTTGTAAGGCAGGTTGGCCACAATATCTCCGGGTCGAACATCCACGAGTCCCCGCTGCATATCCCCGGGTTCGGCCCAGACAACCGGCAGATCGCCCCCTTCGGCCACCTTCAGCAGCATGGCACAGACGATTCCGTCAAAATCCGGACGTGTCACAATTCGCATCGATCAACCCTCCATCGTATCCTCGGCAGGCCGACGGCAACAGCCGATGGCGCGCCCGGCCAACGGCTTCCGGCCACGGAATGCCCTGGAAATTTGCAATTTCGGTCATATTATGGATATGAAGCATTTCGCATCTTTGTTTCATTCGTGTCAATGTCTCAAACGGGGATTGTAAACACGTCCGCGGGCGCGTTCGGTCAACACGGGTGAGAAACTGTGTCTTTTCAATAATTCATGACAGGCGCCCCGAAGTTCATTTGCGGGGAGACACCAAGGGATCGCATCGTAACGCCAACCCGCCTGTCTGACAAGGAGGATCCGCGCCATGGCGCTCTTTCTGGTTCAGCATGGCCAAAGTCATGCCAAAGACACCGACCCCGAGCAGGGGTTGACCGATGAGGGGCAGGCCGAAGTCAAACGCATCGCCGAAGTGGCCCGAGGCTATGGCATCAAGGTCAACGGCATTTTACACAGCGGCAAAAAGCGCGCCCGGCAGACCGCCGAAATCATGGCCCGGGCCCTCTCCCCCCCCGGCGGCGTCCAGGAAAAAACCGGCCTCAAACCAATGGACGATGTCACCGCCCTGGGTGGACTGATCGACAGCACCCCTGACGTTATGCTGGTGGGCCACCTGCCCTTTATGCAGCGACTGGCTTCATGGCTGATCACCGGGAGCATCGATCCGCCGGTCTTCAAATTCCAGAACGGCGGCATCGTCTGCCTGAAAAAAAACCCGGACCAGGGCGGCCGGGTTATCGCCTGGAGCCTGATGCCCCATATCGGCTGAGGCCCGCACGTTCAGCCGCACGACCGCCCCATTCAATCCTTCCATGCCACCGGGAGACCATACCATGACCTTGACATGCATTCGTTACGAACAGGATGGCGCCACGGCCCTCATCTATCTGAACCGCCCGCGGGTTTTAAACGCCATGAACCGCCAGTTGTGGATCGATCTGCAGGCCGCCCTCGACCGGGCCCGGGCCGATCCGGCCATCAGGGTGGTGATCATTACGGGCGAGGGCCGGGCCTTTTCCTCAGGAGCCGATCTGAAGGATTCCAAAGACCGCACCCTGGAAGACTACCGGATCTACCTGGAAGAACTGCAGGCCGCTTCCCGCCGGATCATCCGCTTCGACAAACCGACCATTGCGGCCATCAACGGCTATGCCCTGGGCTCAGGCTACGAACTGGCCCTGGCCTGCGACATCCGCCTGGCGGCCGAAGACGCCGCCATCGGCTCCCCGGAGGCCAGAGTGAGCTCTTCGGTTACCGGCGGCGCCCTGCGTCTGATTCAGCAGCTTGTCGGCCCCGGCAAAGCCGGTGAGTTGCTGTTCACGGCTGAAAATATCGATGGCCGCGAGGCCGAACGCATCGGCCTTGTGAACAAAGCCGTGCCACTCGACGAACTGCTGCCGACCGCCCGCCGGATGGCCGCGAAAATCGCCGCCAATTCCGCCTTTTCCCTGAAGATGATCAAAAAGGGCCTGCGCATGGCGCGCGAACCGGTGAGTCTCGAAGCCCTTATGGATTTTGAAGTCGAGGCCTGCCTGGCCTGCGTGTCCACGAAGGAGCGCCGCGGCGCGCTCGATGCTTTCGAGGAACGCGGCCAATCCTGAAGACCAACGCCCAGGACGGCCGCCAGGCCGTCCCTGAACGGCACCATCCCCGGAGAAAAACCGATGAACCTTGATCGAATCCTCAACGCCGAATCAGTGGCCATCGTGGGCGCTTCGCGCAATGAAACCAAACGCGGTTTTCAGGCCATCAAGATCCTCCTGGCAGAAAAATTTACAGGTCCCATCTACCCGGTCAACCCCAGGGAAAAGAACATCCTGGGAATTGCCTGCCACCCCAGCGTGGCCGCCATTCCCGGGGAAGTCGATCTGGCCCTGATCACCACCCCGGCGTCCACCATTCCCGCCATTCTGGAAGACTGCGGAGCGAAAGGCGTCGCCGGCGCCGTCATCATTGCCGGCGGTTTCGGCGAACTGGGGGCACAGGGACGCCAGTTGGAGGCGCAGATCACCGCCCTGGCCCGCCGGCACCGGATTCGCCTGATCGGCCCCAACACCTCGGGTATGATCAATCTTCACCAGAACCTCAACCTGGTGGGACTCAGGGACGCTCCCCGCGGCGATATCGCGCTCCTGTCCCAGAGCGGCAATATGGCCCTGACCCTGATCACCGAGGCCCGGCTCAAGAGCCGCAAAGGGTTCTCCTATTACGTCGGGGTAGGCAACGAAGCGGATATAAAATTCCACGAGTATCTGGCCTTTTTCGAGCAGGATCCCGCTACCCGGGCGATCTTAATGTACGTGGAAGGCATGCGCGACGGGCGCCGCTTCCTGCAGCAGGCCTACCGCACCACCCGCAAAAAACCGGTGATCCTGCTGAAAAGTGGCCGTTCGGCCACGGGCAAGCGCTCGGCCGGATCGCATACCGGCGCCCTGGCGGGGATGTCCCAGGTGGCCCGGGGGGCGTTCGAGCGGGCCGGCATTGTGGTGATCGAAAATTCGGACGAGCTTTTTCCGGCCGCGGAAACCCTCGCCAGCCTGCCGCCCATCCGCAACAACCAGGTGGCCATCCTGGCGGACGGCGGCGGCCACGCCACAATTGCGACTGACATGCTGACCGATCTGGGGATAGGACTCCCCGAACTGAGCCCCAAAACCCAGGCCGCCCTGCGCCGGATCCTGCCGGGGGCGGCCTCCGTGCCCAACCCTGTGGATGTGGCCGGCGGCACCGATGCCGACCCTTCGCTTTTCGCCGACTGCGCCCGCATCATTTTGAACGACCGCGCTGTCGGCGGTCTTCTGATCGTAGGGCTCTTCGGGGGCTATGGCCTGCGTTTTGCCGCCCGCCTGGCCCTAAAAGAAGAAGATGCCGCCCACCAGATGGGCAAAATCGTGCAGAAGCGTAAAAAGCCCATCGTGGTGCACAGTCTCTACAGCGCGGAAAAGCCCCATTCCCTCGACCTGCTGCGCTATTACGACATTACCGTCTATGATTCCCTGGAAATCGCCTGCCGCGCCATCGGCGTTCTGGCCCAGTATGGGCGCCACCTTAAATCCTACCGGACCCGTGTTAACTTCGTGATGGAGGGGGACCGAAAAGTGCGTTCCGAAGGCCGGGGGCTTCTTCAAAAGGCCCGGGACGAAAACCGTTGTTTCCTTCTTGAACACGAAGCCAAACAGCTTTTGAAAATGCACGGGGCGCCGGTATCCGCCGATACCCTGGCCCAGTCGGCCGATGAAGCCGTGGCCAGTGCCGCCCGAGTGGGTGGCGCCGTAGCACTGAAAATCGTCTCCCCGGATATCCTGCACAAATCCGATGTCGGCGGCGTGCGGGTCAACCTCGAGGGCCAAACGGCCATTCAGGCCGCCTTTGACGAGATTATGCACAATGCCCGTGCATTTGCGCCTCAGGCCGATATCCGGGGCGTGCTGGTCTCCCCCATGGCCAGTCCCGGGGCCGAACTGATTATCGGCACCAAATACGACGACCAGTTCGGCCCCGTCATCATGTTCGGACTGGGTGGTGTCCTGGTTGAAATTCTCAAGGATGTCTCCTTCCGGGTGCTGCCCATCTCTTTGCTCGCAGCGGGCAAAATGATCGAAGAGATCAAGTCTTTTCCCATCCTGAACGGCGCTCGCGGTATCCCGCCCTACGACAAACGGGCCATCAAACGCCTGCTGATGATCTGCTCGGAAGTTATGGCGGCCTATCCCGAAATCCGTGAAATGGACCTGAACCCGGTTATCGTCTACGAGAAGGGTTTGCGCGTCGTGGACGCCCGGATCATTCTAAAAAATAATTCACC
>JAERRP010000116.1 GCA_016735415.1 Desulfobacterales bacterium
GGGGTACGGTTTACAGAATTGGAGGGATGGCTGAGTGGCCGAAAGCGATGATGCCATAATCCCGGTTCCAACGCCCCGGCCGGGGGCACCCCAACCCGGCCCGCCCGGGCCCGTCGCCATGGCGGCGAAACCGCCTTGCAGCCTGCGCGGAGCGACCAATTGTGCTTGACAAAAAACCGATTCCCTATTACTCAAACCATTTTGATGATCGCAGACTGCCCGTCGTGAAAACGACTTGAGAAAAAATAAATAACCCAAAGGAGAAGAGCGCAAATGGCAAAATTAATCGAACCTCATGGTGGTAAAGGCCTCACGATCTGCCTGCTGGAGGGCGCCGAACTGGACGCCGAAAAGAAAAAGGCCGCCGGGCTCAAAAAAGTGACCATTTCACCCCGCGTCAAAGGCGACCTGATCATGATCGGCACCGGTGGTTTCAGTCCCCTGACCGGATTCATGACCAAAGCGGACTGGCAAGGCGTTTGTGAGAACTTTCTGACCGCCGACGGCACCTTCTGGCCGGTACCGGTGAACCTGGACGTGTCCAGCGAGGATGCGGCCGCCATCAGCGAAGGCGATGAAATCGCGCTTTTCGATCCCGAAGGCGACGAAATCATGGCCACCATGAAGGTCACTGATAAATGGGAACAGAGTGCCGCCGAAAAAAAATGGGAATGTGAAAAGGTTTATATGGGTGAAGGTACACCCACGGCCGAGGAATTCTGGAAGATCGCCGAAGAAGATCACCCCGGTGTGCAGATGGTGATGGCCCAGAAAGAGGTCAATCTGGCCGGTCCCGTCAAAGTCCTCAGTGAAGGCGAATACCCCACCAAGTATGCCGGGGTCTATCACCAGCCGGCCGAATCCCGCAAAATATTTGAAGACCGCGGTTGGTCGGACGTCGCGGCCCTGCAGCTTCGCAACCCCATGCACCGCTCCCATGAGTACCTGTGCAAGATTGCCGTGGAAGTCTGCGACGGGGTCTATATCCATTCCCTGGTCGGCAACCTGAAACCGGGTGACATCCCGGCCGATGTCCGCGTGAAATGCATCGATTCACTGGTGAAAAACTACTTCGTGGAAGACAATATCGTCCAGGGTGGCTATCCGCTGGATATGCGCTACGCCGGTCCGCGTGAAGGCCTCCTGCACGCCGTTTTCCGCCAGAACTACGGCTGCTCCAAAATGATCATCGGCCGCGACCACGCCGGTGTGGGCGACTTCTACGGCATGTTTGAAGCCCAGACCATTTTCGACACGATCCCAAGCCCCGACGGCGGCAAAGGCCTCTTGTGTCAGCCCCTGAAAATCGACTGGACCTTCTACTGCTATAAGTGCGACGGCATGGCCTCCCTGCGGACCTGCCCGCATGCCAAGGAAGAACGTGTCCTGCTCTCCGGCACCATGCTGCGCAAGATGCTCTCCGAGGGCGGCGATCTGCCTGATCACTTCGGACGCGATGAAGTTGTCGCCATCCTGCGCGAATACTATGAAGGCCTGACCGAAAAGGTCGAGATCAAAACCCACAAAGCCGCCACCGGCAACTAAACGAAACGGCCTTCGGCTGACGGGTTGGATGCCAGGCAACCCCAGGGGTGACACCCATTACGGTGTCACCCCTTTTTTTATGGCCGCTTCCGCGTGGGCCCTGATTAAAATGCCTTCCATCCAAACCCTGCCGGGCGCACCAAAAAAGGTAGGGTTGTGACCGCCCGGAGATCCGGTCCCGGGGCTCCGTTTTGAGTTCCCTTTTTATTGGTTATCGGTCCGAAAAAAAAAGAGCCGCAAGTGCGGCTCCTTTTAGCGAACATCATTTAAAAAGGGGGTTTGGTGGTGGTTTAGAACCCCCGACCGGAATACTCGGCATAGGCCATGGCGACGGTGCGGTAGACGATATGCCCCAGTTTGGAAAAAGGCGTATAGGCGAAGAGGCACCAGATGCTGATAAGGTGCAGATAGTAAACGATGGCCATGAGATTATACAACCCGCCCAGGCGCAGGAGCTGCGTACCCATCCCGGTCACCCCCAGGGTCACCACCAGCCCCACCAGATACCAGTCCCAGTAGGTGGAGACACTGTCGCTTTTGGTCAGGCGGTTTTTTATCAGCAGCAGGGCCCCGACGATCAGTGCGATCCCGGCGATGTTCCCCAGCCATTTAACCGGATTGATCTGGGCGTAGGGCCCTTCGATGTGCAACACCCATTCCGCAATAAAAAAGCAGTTGGTGACAATGAAAAGGCCGATGAAGCTGAACAGTACCATCATATGCGCCGTGGCCCGCTCCCGGTTTTCAGTGCATTCCGTGAACTTCGCATGCGTGAAGATCGTGGGGATGATCTTGATGAAAGCCTGGACGAAGCCGGCCGGATCGATTTTCTCCCGGGTGGTTTTACCCTCCTGAAGGGCGTTGGCGTGCATATCGCCGACAAACCGCTTGAGGCCCAGGGCGAATGTGCCCGCGGCAAAGAGGAAGGTGGGAATCATGATGATGTCCACCAGGTAGTTGTTAAAATAGGATGACTGCCAGATCTCGTGTCCTCCGGCAGGGGAAAAATTCAGCCAGTTGAGCCCTACCATGTTGGACAGAAGGCCCGCCACCAGAAAGATCACCGCCGGAATACCCAGCAGGATCGGAAGCTTGGCCTTGTCGCTGACCAGCTTGCCGATGGCCTTGGGACCGGCATATTCCTGAATGGCATAGGCCCGCACGGCGCCCAGCACGTCACCCGGTTTGGCCCCCCGGGGGCAGAGCGTGGTGCAGTCGCCGCAGTTGTGGCAAAGCCATATATCGGCGCTGCTGACGAGTTTGTCCTTCAAACCCCACGAGGCGTTGATCATTTCCTTGCGGGGAAAAGGGTTATTTTCCGGTGCGATGGGGCAGACCACCGAACAGGTGGCGCATTGATAGCACTTTTTGAGATCACCGCCGCCCAATCGACGCACTTCATTGATAAATCCAACATCGGGATCAAGCATGATCGCTTCCGACATATCCTTACCTCCTCATTCGGATGGGGTAGACGGTCGCAGGTCGTCTACCCGGCACGACATCGTGCGCTAAGCTTAAGGCCGTCGCCTGCAGGCACCGGCCCATGGTATCATTAGAAACCCTTGAAGGGGTTCGGGCCCATTTCCTCGACGGATGCGACGAACTCGTTGATGATCTGAGGAATCTTGTCATATTCGTCGATGGCGATTTCAAACTGCGCCACCCGCTCCTCTTCCAGCGCCAGGCTTGTCAGGGCATCCCCGATCTTCTGCATACGGATGCTGGACAGTTCACTGCCTTTGATAAAGTGGCACTGGTAATCATCCCCGTGTTTGCAACCCAGGAGAAATACGCCGTCCATCCCCTGGGCGAGGGCATCCTTGATCCAGATGACGTTGACCGAACCGAGGCAGCGCACCGGAATGAGGCGCACATCGGCCGAATAGGACAGCCCCTTGAGAGCGAGCATGTCCAGGGCCGGATAAGCGTCGTTTTCACAGACCAGGCCGAGAATGCGAAAGGGTGGTTCGTCGTAATCATCTTCCGAGGGTACGACCACCGATTTCACCTGGGAGCCGATGCTGTCGATGTTGTAGTCCGCAAACCCGATGATGCGCTCGGGACAGGCACCCATACAGGTCCCGCAACGACGGCAGCGGGCCGGATTGGGCTTGGGCGTGCCCTTCTCGTCGTCATCCAGAGCCCCGAATGGACATTCTTCGGTACAGCGTTTGCACTGGGTGCAGCGCTGGAAGAAGAAATCCGGGTAGGTCAGGTCACCCGAACGGGGGTGTACGGCCATGCCCCGGTTGACCGACTCCAGGCACTGGATGGCCTTGAGGGCCGCACCGGTGGCATCCTCCACCGACTCCTCGGTGGTCATGCTGCGGCGGATGGCGCCGGCGGCGTAGATACCGGTTCGCTGTGTCTCATACGGGAAACAAATGAAGTTGCTGTCGCAGAAGCCCTTGAAAAGATCGACATTGTCGCGGAAATCCGGCCCCTGGCGGTAGGCCAGGTTGACCACCGGGTCGTCCCTGGTCGCCGGCACCATGCCGGTGCCCAGCACGACCAGATCGGCTTTGACCTGAACCTTCTCACCCAGAAGCGTGTTTTGGGCCTCGACGATCAATCCCGCACCGTTTTGGGAAACGCCGACCACTTCGCCCTTGGTCATGAAAATCCCGGGATCCTGCTGGATGCTTTTGTAGAAATTCTCCTGCAGACCCGGGGTGCGCATGTGCTGGTAAAAAATGAAGGCCTTGCCGTCTTCCGGAAAATCGTCCCGGACATAAGTGGCCTGTTTCAGCGCCACCAGACTGGTGACCGCGCCGGCATATTCGAAGTCGGCATCGTCGTCCTGACCCGGGCTCTGGATAAAAACCACGGACCGGGCTTCCCTACCGTCGGAGGGACGCATCACCTTGCCGGCCTTGGCGATCCCCTCGAATTCGGCGTTGGTGATCACATCCGGCATTTCGCCGTAGCCCAGGTGCGCGAATTCGCCCGCCGCCGGTTCATAGGGCTTATATCCCGCCGCCAGCACCACGGCCCCGAATTTCTCGCCGTTGGGGTCCAACTGCAGGATGTCCTGTTTGCCCTCATTATATTTTAGAAATGCCTCGTGCTGCTGTTCGGCATTGAGATCCTTGCCGTTTTCATCCACTTTCATCTCGTCCGGAAGGGGATAAGGCACGTCAAATTCGAGCTTCTCACCCGGTTTTTTGAGGGTCGCCGTGAAATTTCCCGGTTCGCCGGCCAGGCGGGCCACCATGGTATTGGTCTTGATGCTGATATTGCTGTAGTTGTCCAGCGCACTGATTTGATCGGCGATGGTCGGGGCCGACACCTTGTCATAAGGATAGCTCAACGGCAGCTGC
>JAERRP010000880.1 GCA_016735415.1 Desulfobacterales bacterium
TTCCCATCTTTTTCGCCGTGATCGAGAACGACCTGCGGCGGGTTCTGGCCTACAGCCTGATCAACCAGGTGGGTTTCATGGTCTGCGGCATCGGCATCGGCACCCATCTGGCCATCAACGGCGCCGTGGCGCATGCTTTCAACGATGTTTTGTTTAAAGGCCTCTTGTTCATGACCATGGGCGCGGTCATGTACCGTACCGGTAAGATCAGGGCCACCGATATTGGGGGGCTCTACCGCCCCATGCCGCTGACCTGCCTTTTCTGCATCGTCGGGGCAGCCTCCATCTCCGCCTTCCCGTTGTTCAGCGGTTTTGTCAGTAAATCCATGGTGATGGATGCGGCCGGGAACGGACACCTGCGCTGGGTCTGGTTCGTTTTACTGTTCGCCTCGGCGGGCGTGTTTCATCATGCCGGCATCAAGATCCCTTATTTCGCCTTTTTTTCGCACGACGCCGGGCTGAGGCCTAAAGAGGCCCCGCCCCACATGCTGCTGGCCATGGGGTTGACGGCTTTCCTTTGTATTTTCATCGGATCTTTCCCGCAGTTTTTATACAGTATCCTGCCTTATCAGCCGGTGGGCTACGAACCGTACACCGTGCCGCATGTGGTGTCCCAACTGCAGATCCTGTTTTTTTCGGCCCTGGCCTTTGCCCTGCTGCTGCTCTCGGGCATTTATCCGGCGGAGATCCGCTGCATCAATCTGGATGCGGACTGGATCTATCGCAAGGGCGGCCGGCTGTTTTACCGGATCATGGATGTGGTCTTCAACAACCTTAACCGGATCAGTGACCGCCTGCTGGTCCAGGGCCTGACAACCGCGATCAACCGCTTCGGGCAAAATGCACCCGCCCTTTTAAGTCGCTGGGTGCTGGTGCCCTTCTATCGTCTCAAAGGCAGCAGCGCCGAAGCGGTCGCGAACTATCGGCGTGGAATTCAACATGCTTTTGACGCCGGTGTGGTCCCTCTGGGAATCAGCGCCGCCGTTTCAGGGTTATTTGTTATCCTGCTGTTTTCATGGCGCTGAAACCTTACGTCGCAAACATGACCTCTGATCGCCATCAGGGCGAGATAGACCTGTAGAGGAGAACCGATGGTCTCGATTGAAAATCTAAGGGAGATCGTTATCCTGAGTTATCTGACGGATGAAATGGTTAAAAAAATTCAGCCGCATGTCGATGTCCTGCACTACGAAGAAAACGAACTCATTTTCAGGGACGGCGATCCGGCGGACCGTTTTTATTTCTTGAAATTCGGGAAAATTCTACTTGAGAAAAAGATATCCCCAAAAATATCGTTTTCCATCGGGGCGGTAAAACCCGGTTATTCATTCGGCTGGTCGGCCATGCTCTCCGATAGCCCGAGCTACACCACCCGAATCGTTTGCGCCGAGCCCTGCGAAGTTTATTCCATCCGCTCAACGAAAATCCAATCCCTGCTCGCCGCCGACCTCCCAATGGGCGCCATCTTCATGCAGCGGCTGTTGAACGTGATTAAAACCAGGCTGGACCACCGCACCAGCCAGTTTGTAACCGTATTGCGGAACCATCCGGATATCGAAAATCTGATCTAGCGTCTATCCATAAAGGACCGCTTTTTTGCCCCGGGCTTCAAAAGGACCACCTTCCAGTTGGTACACCTCTTGCGGTAATCACAACGGAGACAATGACCATATAGCTAACCTGAATGACATCTAACTTTATGTAATTTTAAGGTTATACATCCATCTTGATGGGACAGGCGCGTTTTCAAAACTGCCAATGAAGTTTGCGATATTTTCTGTCAGTCGCATACAATATAGACCAAATGGGAACCGTTCCGGCTGATTCACAGAACATTTATAAAGAGCGATTTAAATTTATGAAATTTAATTTACTATCCGACCTAAAATCTTCTCGGCTTAGCACTATATAGTTGATCGTTGATTCTGGAAATAATTGGAACCTGGGCGAATTCTGAAGCGGAGCGGCTAGTCGGATGGCAGTATGCGGTATCGGGGGATAGTGGATGGATTGTCCCCCCGCCGGTAAATGTTTTACC
>JAERRP010000741.1 GCA_016735415.1 Desulfobacterales bacterium
GATAAACCATCCAACAGAAATACAGCAAAAGGCAGAAAGACTGTCAAGAAAAGGCAGGCCACCCGCATGCGGGCTCCACCGTTTTTTTCCTTGAGCAGGCGTTCGGTGGTATAGGTGTCCTGCCCCCAGATATCGCCGGCCTCACAGAGTTCCGCCCGTCCCTGTCGGACGATCAGATAGACCGGCCGCGGGCTGATCCCGGTGAAAAAAAGACCGTCATAGCCGCATTGTTTGATGGCCGGTGCAAAATTGCCGCCGCAGTTGGCATCCCCCCACCCACCGGTCAGCGGGGACTTACCGGCCACCATCCAGCGACCCGTAAAAAGGCTCCCGCAGCCGGTCAGCAGCCCTGATACCATGGCCAGCACGTTTTCGGGGCCGAGCGGGTCGGCCCCGGGGGGAATGCGGTCCAACAGCAGTTTGACCGCCAGTCCAATGCCGGAAAGCTGCGTTTCGTAGAATGCCGGCGGAAGGGTTTCTTCGCGCAGGGTGCCACGGGTTAAATCCACCCATAAAATCTTGCCCAGATATGGCGTGCCCATGTGGCCTCCATGCAGCGATGTCGGGGTGAGGTGGCGGTTGCGTTTGTCGGCGGCGCGCATCCGCCGGCAAGGGCAGACTAATGAGAATTAACCCAAAACAAATTAGCGGTTCATTCTCGTTTTGTCAAATTGGAAATAGGGGTTGGTGCCGGATGGGCCGGCCCATCCGAAATGAATCAGGCGCCATGATAAACGGCGACGGCATGCGGGCCAGCGCTTATCCATGCCGGCGTTCGGTCGCCCGCTCAGGCGATGTCGGCCGGGAGGGATCAACCCGGACCGGCGATGGTGGTTCGACGGGCGGCAGGCTTTCAGAATTCAAGCAGGGGCAGGGCTTCGGGTTTCTTGTCACGTTCGATCGGCAGAAACCGGACCCCTTTCTGCTGCCGGTCCACCATGGCTTCATTCACCTGGCGGGCGATGGGCGTGTAGTAGAAGGCCAGTTTCATGCGCTGGCCGCCTTCGGCTGATTTGAGTTTCATCTTGATATCGTGGTAGCGCCACCGATGGGTGGTCAGATCACCGGCCACTTCCCAGGAGGTTTTGGGAAAACCGTAGCGGGATTCCATGTAGTTGCGGAGATCGGCAAAAGCTTCGGGCGAATCGATGATCAGGTAGGCGGCAAAGAAGCGGTAACCATAGGTGCCGTAGATGACCTGCTTAATCCGAATGTTCTTGACCGTTCGCACCGTGCCTGGTTTTGTATAGAACCGCAACTTGTCTTTGCCATGCAGCATCTGGAAACCGTCCTGTTCGCGAATATCCGCGCCCCAGGGGAGACCCAGAAAGGCTTTCTCGAGGGGTTGACCCGCTACGGCATGGTGCCCGGTTAGAAAGGACACGGTCAGCAGCAATACGGTTATCAGACCATGGCGACGCATGCATTCACCTCGATGGGATCGATTGTGAACCCGGTTTGGAAATGAAAAGTGAAAGGACCCGGCACGGCGCGCGGCCGGAAAATGATCCGTCTGGAAAAGACGGCCGATAGCCAACGGTCATTCAAGCTCGGCCATCAGTTTGGGGAATAAATTTTCAAGCTGGACTTTCATGTAAAACCAATTGCCGTCCGGAGCGGTAATCCCCATCAGGCGCATATCAGCCACGGACTCCATTTGTGAAGACAGGATCAGGATCACGCCGTTTTTAGTGTGAAGCGTCAGGGCTTCACTGCCCTTGAAGCCGATTTGGGCGATGGTTTCTTCCGAGACCGAAAAGATACTGCTCATGCCTACGGCCAGGCGGCTTAAATCCAGTTTGCGGTTGGATTGGTCGGCCGCCAGAACATCCCCGTCCGTGTTTACGACCGCTACGGCCTGATAGCCTTTGATGCTTTTAAATTCCTCCAGGTGCCGCTGCAGAACCAGGTTAGTGGTTTCCAGATCCATCTGCGATGTGGTCGTGGTCGTGGTTTCTTCGAGAAGGACCCCCGGGCTGGTGGTAGACTCCTCTTCCATCAATGCCTCGGTTTCCTCCCGCATCCAGCTGGCCCCGGCCATATCCATCAGATGGGTCTTGACCCGGGTGCGGGTGCGACGGCGCGGCAGTTCCGAAAACTTGATGGCAATGCGGTCCCACTCCGAAATCTCGAGAGCGGCTTTCTCGCCGTTAAATCCCTTGAAATGGGCATCGATCAGGACCCCTTCATCGAAATAAAGATACCCCCTGCCCTTGCCGGAGGATTTGACTTCCATGCGGCAGGTTTTCTGTTCGATTTCGATCAGGGGCAGGATGCTGGCCATGGTCATGCCCTTGTAGTTCATGCCTTCGTCGCGCAGGTTGAGCCCTACGAAAATGGCGGAGGCCAGCGCCCCGATTTCGAACGGTTTTTCCAGGTGGTAGAGAACTTCCTGCTGGTCCATCCGCTTGCGGAACCAGGGTTTGCCGTAATCGGTCATGACAATGCAGGGCGTACTGGCATGCTCCTGGGTGATGAAGGCCAGCAGTTCAAGACCGTCCAGCTTGGCGGTATTGATGTCGGTGACAAAAACAGCGACCTTCTCCCGGCTCAAAATATCGACCGCCTCTTCGCCGTCGGTGGCCGTCAATACCTCGAACTGGTGCATCTTATCCAGACCGTCCTTGAGGGATGTTACGAAATCCGCATTTCCGTCGACGATAAGAACTTTATCCATAATCCCTTCTTGTGTGTTGGGTCCCGAACCGGCCTGCTGCCCGGGGCGCTTACGGGTGCCACGCAAATCGATTATCGGCCGATGGCGTCGGAGGTTTAGCCCCTGGAACGGAATGATTGCTGGACCGATGCAGGCCAGGGCGTCGTAATGCCTTGAAACCATATGGCATAATTTAATCCTTTTTTCAATAGAGCCAATTCGGCGCCATCTCCATTCAATATTTTTTTCAGGCCACCCTTAAAGAGGCTTCAGGCGTCACGGCTTTTCAAGCCGAGCCTGCCGCGGCCGGCGATGATTTGAACGTCCCCCGAAGCGTTTTCATCCGATGTTAAATCGATTTAAACTTTCAACCCGAATCATGATCCTTGGCATCGCCATTGTCGTCGGCTTCGGCGGCATTTTCGGCTGGCTCTACCCCAAGATCAAGGGCGACATGCACGATGCCAAATATCTCAAGACCCGATCATCTTTACGAAGGTGGCAACGGACGACAGCCTGGGCCTGGCCAATATGGACGGCCGGGTCAAAATCCTTCTGGATATCGACGGCGTTCCCACCGGCGGCTTTCTTTTTCCTGAAAACGTGTGCTATGTTGCACGCGTTATCACCGTTCAGGCCAGCCATCGGCAAGGCCCCCGGCGCTCGCGGCGGAAATCCGAAATGCCCATCCGGAGATACCCAGATCATGAGCTTCCCCAAATTGCGTTCCCACCTGAAAGCCGTTCGTGTTGACGACCACATCCTCGCCGGTCGCAAAGGCAATAGTGAAAATGTCCAAAACAAAATCGTTATTCCCTTTCTGCAGACCCTCGGATGGGATCTGCTGCGGGATATGGATTTCGATCACCTGGGGCTGGATATCGTCCTTTTCAATCAGGGCCAACCCGCCATGATTGTGGAAGTGAAATCCTGGGGTGACAAACTGGCCAATGATCTCAACCAATATCTTGAATTCAGCTATCGCTTGAACTGCCCCTGGATTTTCCTTTCGTCCGGCCGGGAAAATGCTTTTTACTGCGCCCTTTTTGACCAGACCGACTTTGCCAATGCCACCCCCCTGCTTGAATTTTCACTGGAAGACCTGATCAGCCGAAACGGCAGTACCATTTTTACCAATCTGGGCAGCCTGCTGGGGAAAAAGAACTTTTTCAAAGAGGGCGGAAGACTTTACAAGGGCGTGGCCGCCAAACTCGGCGACCAGAGTATTGAAGATGCACAGATCGAATTCGTAAAAACGGCCTCCCGGCAGGTACGGGGCGACCGCACACGCCAGTTGACCGTTGAAAGTTTTCTCTCCCAGCTGCAGCATCATTCCCGCCAGGTTTCCGGGGCACTGGTCTACCTCCACCACAAGATGGTCAACTTTCTGCAGATCAATGTCCGCCTCAACATCCGCTATCGCAACAAGGGCGTGGGCCTGGAGTATGAAGTGGTCGGCAACCCGGAAGATGAAGTCCTGTCACTTTTTGATGTCTTCCCGGAAAGTGGCCGGGTTACCTTCGGGCAGGAAGGCTGGAAAAGACTCAATATTTCGATTGCCACCTTCGAGCAGATGAAAGGGCTTTCCCGCAAGGCTGAATCATTCACATGGGCCAGGGAGGTGGGCAGTGTGCTGGAGAAGGCCATTCGTGAAATCAATCTCTTTCCTTCAAGCGGGCCGGCCTGCTGATCTCCGGATCTTTGCCGACCAGCGGACAGGACTTCCGGCGATCCCATCCGGCGCCATGGCAAAAACGCTTTCCAACCGTTATTTCAAAACCCAAAACCAACTGAAAAACAGACCGTGCAACGCCACCGCTGGTCGGATCGGGAGGTTTCAATGAAAAGCTATCGCCAAGAACTCTGGTTCGAGGTGCCCACGCGCCGGGCCTTCATCAATATCACCTCCGACGTGCAAAGGTGTATCGATGAAAGCGGAGTGAAAGAGGGTTTGGTGCTGTGCAACGCGATGCACATCACCGCTTCCGTTTTTATCAATGACGATGAATCAGGCCTGCACCATGACTATGATGTCTGGCTGGAAAAATTAGCCCCGCATGCGCCGGTATCCCAATACCGTCACAACGTCGGTGAGGACAATGCCGACGCCCACATGAAACGGCAGCTCATGGGGCGTGAGGTGGTGGTGGCCGTAACGGAGGGAAGACTTGACTTCGGCACCTGGGAGCGGATTTTTTATGGCGAATTCGACGGGCGCCGCCGCAAACGGGTCCTCGTCAAAATAATCGGCGAATAGGGGCCGCCCCCGCGTCCCCAGCCGGCGAATGCTTTGCCGCCGTATCCGACCATAAAAAAAGTCATGCCACCACGACGTCCCCGAGGGATGTGAATTTTCGGTAGCTGCTGAATTCCGTTCAACCAATGCCACCCGTTCAAAAATTGTGTTTAATTACAGCGGGATATTGCCTTTTTTCCCGGCCGCTTCAGCTTGACACCAAGCTAAAGGATGTGCCATATGTCGAAATTCTGGACGCGTCTATTCCAGCACACGGCGTGCCACGCCGGATTCGCCGCCGACACGCATAACATACGATTCCGTCGTGGATCGACTGACGATAACCCACCGGTTCTCATGGAAGTGCAAAGGAACGATTGATGAGCGAGAGCAGACTTGCCAGGATTCTCAAAACCGGACAGTTCGCCTTCACCGGCGAGTTGGGCCCTCCGCGAGGGACCAATGTGGAAGCCGTTCGCAAAAAAGCCCAACCGCTGATCGGGATGGTGGATGCGGTCAACATCACCGACAACCAGACCGCCATGGTGCGCATGTCGAGTTGGGCCGCCGCCCTGATTGCCATTCAGGAAGGCCTCGAGCCCAATTACCAGATGGTGTGCCGCGACCGTAATCGCCTGGCCATGCAAGCCGATGTGCTGGGCGCTTACGCCCACGGCATTATCAACATGCTGTGCCTTTCCGGTGACCATCAGCAGTTCGGCGACCACCCCAATGCCAAAGGGGTCTATGACATCGATTCGATTCAATTGATTGCCATGGTGCGCAAAATGCGTGATGAAGGCCTTTTCCTGGGGGGCGCCAAAATCGATAAGCCGCCCCGGATGTTTCTCGGCGCCGCCGCCAATCCGTTCGCCGAACCTTTTGAATGGCGGGTGCACCGCCTGGCCAAAAAGATCGAGGCCGGGGCCGACTTCATCCAGACCCCGTGCATCTACAACATGGACAGGATGCGTGAGTGGGTGCGGCAGGCCAACGATATGGGGCTTACGGAGAAGGTTTTTATCCTGGCCGGCGTAACGCCCATGAAGAGTCTTGGTATGGCGCGCTACATGAAGGCCAAGGTTCCGGGAATGGACGTGCCGGATGAAATCATCAAACGGCTGCAGGGGGTCGATAAAAAGAAACAGGCCGACGAGGGTATCAAGATCGCCTGCGAACAGATCGAAGAGTTCAAGGAATTGAAAGGGGTGGCCGGCGTTCACCTGATGGCCATCGAATGGGAACACCGGGTTCCCGAAATCGCCGAGCGGGCCGGCGTGCTGCCCCGACCGGAAGTCTAGTGCCCTGTCATACGCCAACTGACACATTTTACGCGTCCTTTGGCGTCCCTGCTGTGTTGCGACTTCAGTTACATAGCGCGGTTATGCGCCATCGTCGCGCCGTCAGGAACACCAAATGACTTCGCAATCTTACGCTATTTGTCACATGACAGGACACTAGGGAGAAGATGTCGGGTCCGGCAACGCCTGCCGGCGGCCGGCTGGATGCGCGACCCCGTCACGGCCCGCAGGGCTGACAGCTTCAGGAGATATTCATGTACGATTTGGTTCGGGGCCCCCTGGTCTGGGTTTCCTTTCTCGTGTTCATTATCGGTACCGTCTATCAGGTGGCCCGTTTCTATTCCCTGAGCCGGAAAAAAACGTCTTTTCGGTTGACCCAACCCACCGGAGGGCCGCCCAGGACGGAAGCCCCCCTTCAGGAGCCGGTGCTGACGTTCGGCCAGCGGGTGCGACTGAGCATCGTGGGCACCAACCCCGTAATAGTCGCAGTCACAACCGTTTTCCACGTGGGCCTGATCTTGACCCCGTTTTTCGTGCTGGGCCACAATGTTCTCTGGGATCTGGCCTGGGGCTTCAGCCCGCCCAGTTTTTCCGAAGCTTTCACGGATGTTTTAACCCTGATCGTGATCGGCGGCGGCGTGTATTTTCTGTGCCGGCGATTGTTCAGGGCGCGTGTCCGGGCCATCACCTCGGCCTACGACTACATTGTGCTGCTTTTTGCCACAGCGCCCTTTATCACCGGCTTCATGGCCTATCACCACCTTTTCGATTACGATACCGTAATCCTGCTGCATATGCTGGCGGGCGAGATCATGCTGATGGCCATACCCTTTACCAAGCTGGTCCATATGCCCTTTTTCTTTATTAACCGTTTCGTCATGATCCATGAAAATACATTCGGTACCGGCGGATCTCGCATCTGGCGATAGCCGCAACGTACGGGGGAGATTTAGATGAGCAGCCCAAACAACGATGCCGCGGTCAACACGGAAGAAATTCGGCAGGCCCTGGACAAGCACAAAGCCAAGATGAAAACCGCCCTGCGAGTCTGCGCTCACTGCAGCCTCTGTGCCGAAAGCTGTTTTCTGTTCCATGTGCACGACGGGGACCCGCGTTATATGCCCTCCCATAAATTCATCAATTCCATCGGGCGGCTGTACCGGCAAAAAGGACGGATCGATCGGGAAGGGCTGGAAGAAATCAAGGAAATTGTCTGGCGTCGGTGTGTGTTATGCACCCGCTGCTACTGCCCCCTGGGCATCGATATCCCCGAGATGATTGCCCTGGCCCGGAATATCTGCCGGTCCCAGGAAGTCTACTTTCAGTGGGACGAACTCGGACAGGAAGCGTAAACACCCCCGCTTCAATTTGGCTTCAGTGGATCGTGGACAGGAAAGGCAACGGCGACGTAAATGCATCGGACATCTAAAAAAACGCTCATTCTGCTGGCCGGTATCCTGGCGGTTATCGGTCTGGGATTAACCTTCGCGTATGCCCAGGAAGAAAGCATCACATTAAACGCGAATACACACGCGGCCCCTCAGCGGACAGCGGTGGTCTTTTCCCACGACCTGCATATGGGCCTTTACGAATGCCTGGATTGCCACCACAAATTCGAGAACGGGGTCAATGTTCTCGATGAAGATGATCTGGTGGCGGATAGTCCGGAAGTGAACTGCGCGGCCTGCCACAACGAATCGGCATCCATCGACCGCCGCAAAGCGTTTCATCGCCAGTGCCTGGGATGCCATATCCAGGTTCGCAAGGCCGGTGACGCTTCCGGCCCGGAAATGTGCGGAGCCTGCCATTTACCGGTACCGGAAACTTAGATTGCAATCGTCATCCATCCGACTGGGAGGTCGTCAGTGGTCAAAGCCAAGAAAAAACCATTTGAGGAAATCAAGCAGGCAATTCAGGGATACACGCGGGTATTGAATGTCGGGTGCGGCGGATGTGTCTCGGTCTGTCTGGCCGGGGGGCAGAAGGAAGTCAACGTGCTGAACATCCAACTGAATGCGGCTTTCAGCAATGAAAAAAAGGCCACCCGGGTGGACGGCTTTACGGTGGAGCGCCAGTGCAACGAGGTGTTTCTGACCGATCTGGACGAGGTCGTGGCACGCTACGACTGTCTGATGTCCATGGCCTGCGGCGCCGGGGTGCAGCTGATGGCCGAGCGTTACCCGGATAAACCGATTTTCCCGGCCGTGAACACGATCGCGAGCGGGGTCGACCGCCAGATCGGCATTTACGAAGAACGTTGCCGGGCCTGCGGTGAATGCGTCCTGGGCTACACCGGCGGCATCTGTCCGATCACTCGTTGCGCCAAAGGGCTTTTCAACGGTCCTTGCGGTGGCACCAACAATGGGTATTGCGAAGTCAGCAACGAAATCCCCTGCGCCTGGCAGGAGATATACAATCGCCTGAAGGAACAGAACCGGCTGGATGACATTTTGAAGATCAAACCGGTCATGCAGTGGCAGAACCAGACCCGGCGAATGATCGTTCAGGACGAGTATGCTGCACGCTATCAGGACAAAAAATAAACTGGCCGACAACCGCAGGCCCTATTGCTGCTGACCTGACCACGCCAGGATGTTTGCGGGCCGAAAAAAACCAAAACCCCGCCCGGCACACCGCCGGGCGGGGTTTGGTTTTCAATACGGAAACCTGATCAGTTCTCGGCGCTTAACCTGACGGCGCAGACCTTGAATTCGGGAATGCCGCATACCGGGTCCAGGGCGGCATTGGTCAGTTTGTTGACGGCCGCCTGGGCGTAGTGGAAGGGAATGAAAACCGTTCCGTCCACCGCCTTGGTCGACACCTTGACCAGTGCATTGATGGTGCCCCGCCGCGAGGAAATGTTGATTCGGCCGCCGTCGCTGATGCCGTAGGTCTGGGCATCCCGGGGCGAAATCTCCACAAAGCTCTCCGGCGCCCGGTCCATAAGGCCTTCCGAACGCATGGTCATGGTACCGGTGTGATACTGGTAGAGTACGCGCCCGGTGGTGAGAAAGAGCGGGTATTCATCATCGGCGATTTCGGCCGGCGGCTGCCATTCAAGGGCGTGAAACAAGCCTTTCCCGCGGGTAAACTGGGCGCTGTGCAGGACCGGTGTGCCCGGATGCTCCTCGTTGAGGCAGGGCCAGTGAAGCCCCTCCATTTCAATACGCGGGTAAGTAATACCGGCGTAAGAAGGCGTCACCTGACGAATTTCCTCGAAGATGGCCTCGGCATTTTCGTAGGCCATGGGGTAGCCCATACGCGTAGCGATTTCGCCGATGATTTTCCAGTCGTCCCAGGCTTCGCCCGGGGCTTCGACAGCCTTGCGTACGCGCTGGACCCGCCTTTCGGTGTTGGTAAAGGTGCCGTCTTTCTCGGCAAAGCACCGACCGGGCAGCACCACATCCGCCCCCCGGGCGGTTTCGGTCATAAAGAGGTCCTGAACCACCAGAAGGTCCAGACGCTTGAGACTGGCCTCGGCGTGGTTGAGGTCCGGGTCCGAGACCAGCGGGTTTTCACCGATGACGTAGAGCGCTTTCAGGCGACCGTCATAGGCCGCGGGGATCATCTCCGTCGCTTTCAGGCCGGGATCGAGCGAAACGCCTTCCGTGCTCCAGACGGTTTCCATTTTACGGACGACCTCTTCGCTGTTGACCGGCTGATAGGCTGTGTAGACATTGGGGAGTCCCCCCATGTCGCAGGCGCCCTGAACGTTGTTCTGGCCCCGGAGCGGATTGACCCCCCCGCCCGCCATACCGAGGTTGCCGCAGAGCATGGCCAGGTTGGCCAGGGATTTGACATTGTCCGTGCCGGTGGTGTGCTGGGTAATACCCATGCAGTAAAGGATACTGCCGACCCCTGTATCGGCATACAGACGGGCGGCCCCGGTCAACTGGTCCGCCGGAATCCCGGTGATTTCCTCGACGTAAGCCGGCGTATATTTCTCAACGACGGCCTTCAGCGCCTCGAAACCTTCGGTGCGTTCTTCGACAAATGTCTTGTCATGGCGTTCCTCTTTGATGATGACGTGCATCATCCCGTTGATCCAGGCCACGTCGGTGCCCAGATTGGGCCTCAGAAAGACATCGGCGAAACCCGCGATCTTGATGCGTCGCGGATCGACCACGATCAGTTTGGTGCGGCCGGATGTCACGGCCCGCTTGACGCCGGCCGAGATGACCGGATGGTTTTCGGTGGTGTTGGAGCCCGTGATCAGGATCACGTCGGCTTTTTCCACACAGGCGATGGTATTCGTCATCGAGCCACTGCCGAATGCTGCGGCCAGACCGGCCACGGTGGAGCTATGTCAGAGACGGGCGCAATGGTCGACATTGTTCGTTTTCAGCGCCGCCCGGGCGAATTTCTGGGCCACGTAATTTTCTTCATTGGTAATGCGGGCCGAAGTTAAAAGGCCGATGCTGTTGGCGCCATGGTCGTTTTTAATCTGCCCCAGCTTGTCGGCCAAGAAAGTGAGGGCCTCTTCCCAGGAGGTCTCCTCGAGCGCACCGTTTTTGCGGATCAGAGGTCGGGTCAGGCGGTCGGGCGAATGAATGAAATCGTAACCGAAACGCCCCTTGACGCACAGGCTGCCGTAGTTGGGGGCCACATCCTCCACCCCCGTCACCCTGGCCACCTGATTGTCTTTTACATGCAGGTTGATCTGGCATCCTACGCCGCAGTAAGTGCAGGTCGTGCGGACATGTTCGGTTTCCCAGGGCCGGACTTCATAGCGCGGATTTTTTTCCACCAGGGCACCCACCGGGCAGACCTGGACACACTCGCCGCAGAAAACGCAGTCCGAATCCCTCAGGGGTTTGTCGCCGGCGGCGATGATTTTGGTTTCGGCCCCGCGGAAACCGAAACTGATGGCCTTGTTGACCTGGATATCGTTGCAGGCCTGGACGCAGCGGCCGCAAAGGATGCAGCGCGAGAAATCGCGCACGATGAAGGGATTGACATCCTCGAGCGCGTAATGGATTTCGGTCCCCGGGTGTCCTTCGCCGGTGACCTGATAGCGATAGGCCAGATCCTGAAGCTGACAGTCGCCCCAGACCGGGCAGAGCTGATCGCTGCGATCGTCCTTTTCCACTGCCAGCTGAAATTCGGTCCAGTCCTGTTCGTCGGAACCGCGGGCCGCGCAGTTATGATTGCCGGAGGCCAGCATCAGTTGAAGAATCGTGCGGCGGGCTTCCACCACCGGGGCCGACTCGGTACGGATGACCATGTTTTTCCCGGCCGGCGTGGCACAGGCCGCCAGCAGGGTCCGGGCCCCCTCCACCTCCACCACGCAGATCCGGCAGGAACCTGTGGGCGTTGCCCCCTTGAGGTGGCACAGGGTCGGGATATCGATACTGTTGCGTCGGGCCACGTCCAGGATGGTTTCGCCGGGTTCGAACGTGAATTCGTTGCCGTTCATCACCAAAATGTTTTGTTCAGTCATGGCGTCTACACTCTCCTCTGAGGCCGGTTGGTGATCCCGGGGAGACCGGGAAGACAGGCGTGTAAGACCTATTTTTCTATAGAATCCGCCTGCAATTGTCAACGAAGGAAAGCAGTTTGTCGGTGGGAACGGGTTCGCATCCGCCAGCGGTAAAGGAAAGCCCCGGCGAAGGCCCCGACAATATCGGCGGCCAAATCCCAAACATCGGCGGTGCGACCGGGCACGAAGGACTGATGCACCTCGTCGCCAAGACCATAAAGGGACGCAAACAAAACGGCCGCCCCCAGCAGCGCATGGGGATGCGGCTGGAACGGAAGGGTGGCGAAGGCCCGTGCCGCCAGGATGGCCACAAAGGCGTAAACGACCGCGTGCACCAGCTTGTCCAACCCGGGAAAGGTGGGCGTCTGAACAGGCAGGGGTGCCGAGGACTGCCAGAAAATCAGAAGGCAAAGGCCGATCAGCAGCAGCCATGGTGTGATTTTTTCACGTGCGGGAGTTGTCATGAGGAATGCGGTCCTCCACCGGACGGGTGCCATCGGCACACGGAATCATACCCATTCGGGATGGATAGGACGTCCAGGAATGACTTCCGGCGCCAGGATGCTGAAATTGCAGTTCAGGGCGACAGCACCGCCTGGCGTCCGACCCGTTTTACTCCGAAAAAAGGTCTAAACTCAATTTGCGCTCGCGGATGTGGGCCGTGACCGTGTCCCGAAAGACATCCCGGCCAATGCCGTAACGGACCTTGCCGTCCAGGGTCCGCACGGACAGGGCGCCGGAAGCCTGCTCCTTGGCGCCAATGGTTAAAATCAGGGGAATGCGGCTGAGCTGGGCTTCACGAATTTTTTTGTTGAGGCTCTCGGCCCGGTCATCCAGTTCAGTCCGCAGTCCGGCCTTTTGCAGATCATCGCGGACCGTACCGGCGTAAGGCGCCAGATCGTCATTGATGGGCAGCACCACCGCCTGTACCGGTGTCAGCCAGAGAGGGTACTTGCCGGCAAAATGCTCGATCAGGATACCGAAAAAGCGTTCGATGGACCCCAGAACGGTGCGGTGGATCATGATCGGGCGCCGGCGCTGGTTGTCGCGGTCCACATAGTTCAGGTCGAAGCGTTCGGGCAGCGACATGTCCAGTTGGATGGTACCGCACTGCCAGGTGCGCCCGAGGGCATCCTTGATGTGGATATCGATCTTGGGGCCGTAAAAAGCCCCGTCACCCTCGTTGAGTTGATAATTGTCGCCATAGGCATCCAGCGCGGATCGCAGCCCGCTGGTGGCCAGTTCCCACTGTTCGTCCGTCCCGATGCTTTTTTCCGGACGGGTGGACAGCTCCAGGTGAAACCCCAGGCCGAAGACCCCGTAGATCCGTTCCACCAGATGCAGGACTCCCAGAATTTCAGTCTCGATCTGATCCGGTGTCATGAAAATATGGGCATCGTCCTGATGAAAGGCCCGCACCCGGAAGAGCCCGGAGAGCACGCCGCTCAGCTCGTGGCGATGTACCAGGCCGACTTCCGCGACGCGCATCGGCAGTTCCCGGTAGGAGTGGGGCCGGTTTTTGTAGAGCAGCATGCCACCGGGGCAGTTCATGGGTTTGATCGCATATTCAATCTCATCCACTTCGCTGGTGTACATGTTCTCGCGGTAGTTCTCCCAATGCCCGCTCTGCTCCCAGAGTCGGCGCTGCAGCATGATCGGGGTTTTGGTTTCCACATATCCGGCCCGGCGGTGTTCTTCCCGCCAGAAGTCCAGCAGCTGGTTCCACATGACCATGCCTTTGGGATGAAAAAAAGGCATGCCGGGGGCTTCGTCGTGAAAGCTGAACAGTTCCTGGGCTTCGCCGATTTTGCGATGATTGCGTTTTTTGGCTTCCTCCAGAAAATTCAGGTAAGCTTTGAGGTCTTTTTTATTGAAGTAGGCCGTGCCGTAGATCCGTTGAAGCTGGGCCTTGCTCTGGTCGGCCCGCCAGTAGGCGCCGGATACCTTCATCAGCTTGAAGGCTTTGACAAAACCGGTGTGGGGCACATGCGGCCCGCGGCACAGGTCGGTGAATTCCTCCTGGGTATAAAAAGAGATGCGGCCGTCTTCCAGGCCCTGGATCATTTCGAGTTTGTAGGGTTCGTTCTTATAAAAGTCGAG
>JAERRP010000876.1 GCA_016735415.1 Desulfobacterales bacterium
GATGCCTGCTGGAAGGGTAACGCCTTGCTGGAGCCAGGCATTGGGTCGCGCGACCACCGCCGCCCCCAGCAGCAGGTTGAGTGCCACGCCGACACATTCGCGTTTATCCGGTTTTTCCAGAAATGAGCCTCGGGCCCATTGATTGAATGCCCCGATGGCGGGACCGCACCAAATCTGGTAATCCATCTGGCGTGAGGCTTCGCCGCTGTTGGCCCACTTTGAGGATTTACCCAGGTAGGCCCGAAAGACCAGGGCCATTTTGTGGCGGGGGTCTTTTTCGGCCTGCTCGATCTGGCGGGGATCACGCACTGCAAAGAAATCACGGGTTTGGCGCCATTCTTCTTCGAACGCGCATTGGAAAAAATCCTGTTCCAGAAGTTGACGGTCCTGCGGCGGAATTTGTTCCCAGGTTTCATACTGCCGGTAGTGATCGTAAAGCTTCCGGGCGCGCAACGCGAACATCGTTCCCCGTTTTAATACCTGCACTTTGACACCCATCTCGAACATATCGGCCGAAGGCGCCATGGTGACATCCGCCTGCCGGGCTTCGGCCAGCATCTGGCGTACCAGGTCCGAAGTTCCCGATTCGATACAGGCCTGGTTAACCGTACCGGTCAGAATATAATCAGCCCCCATGGCGAAAGCGGCGGCGGCCGCTTCCGGTGTGGCAATCCCACCCCCCAGGCCGACACTGATCGGTTCGGCGTAACCGAAACGGGCCGCGATTTCGTCCCTGAGGCCCATCATGGTGGGCAGCAGGGTGAGCGCCTGGCGGTTGTCGGTGTGGCCGCCGGAATCCGCTTCGGCGGTAAGATCGGAAGCCACCGGCACCGTGCGGGCCAGGGCCGCCTCTTCTTCGCTGATTTCGCTGTTCTGGACAAGTCGGGCCAGCAGTTTTTCAGGGGCGGGGGAAAAAAACTGGCGGGCCACTTCGACCCGGGATATCTTGGCCACCACCCGGTTGGGGCAAACGACCCGTCCCTGGGAATCGCGGTGAATGCCGCGCAGGCGGTAGCGAATCAGCGGCAGGGTGAGCCGCAGATAGGCTGCCGCACTGATGTTGCGCACACCGCGGCGCAGATACAGGTCCACCACGGCCGCTTCCAGATCGGGTTCGTGGGGGCTGTGAATGAGGTTGAATCCAAAGGCGCGATCAGGCATCAGTTTCTGCAGACGATCGATGGCTGCCTCAACCCGGTCCGGGGTCAGGCCGGCCGCGCCGAAAAAACCAATCAGGCCGGCCCGCCCGGCGGCTGCGACCATTTCCACCGAAGTGATGCCGTTGGCCATGGCCCCCATGACGTAGGCATACTGCAGTCCAAAGGCCTTGCGAAAATGGGCGCTGCCCAGTGCCCGGGGCGGCAGCGGCGGTACCCAGGCCATCAGCGGCCAGCTTTCCGCAGAATTATCGGCCGGGTCCTCCCCGGCGTACGCCAGTATGGCCCGGCCGCTGTTGGAGACCGCTGATTGACCCTGCCGCCGGATGATGTAGAGGGGTGTGTCAACCCGCAAAAGGGCCGCTTCAAGGGCATAGCGCCCTTCCTGGGGGACATCGTCCGCGTTCGGTTGCCAGCAGCCGACCGCTTGCGGGCCGGCTGGATCAGTGTTTTGCATCATACGACTTTCCGTGGTTGGCGTTGGTAAAATGGCGTAATTTAATGGAAAAAGATTCATGCTGTCAAGAACGCCGGTACAGCACACCAGGGGAGAAGGGTGTGCCATGTGTTCCGGCCGGTTGGCAGGTTAAAAAAAACGGAACGATAACCCAAAAGAGGTAGGGTTGTGACCGTCCGGAGATCCGCTCCCGTGGCCTGAAAAACTCGGATCCAAGTGAGCGTAAAACCGAACATGGCCCAGGGGGTCAATATCCTGTGCCGGAGAATCGAAACCGATTTGGCATCAAAGCGCGTGTTTTCAATGTGCGGTTCAACGCGCACTAAGACCCTCAGACAGTTTCAGGCCACGGGACCGGACCCCGGGGCTCCGTTTTGAGTTCCCTTTTTATGGGTTATAGGTCCGTAAAAAAACTATCCGCGCGGGTGGTATTGGCGGTGGACGGCTTTGAGGCGCTCGGTTGTCACATGGGTGTAGATCTGGGTGGTGGCGATATCCGCATGCCCCAGCATGATCTGCACGGCCCGAAGATCGGCGCCGCCTTCCAGAAGGTGACTGGCAAATGAATGTCGGATTGTATGAGGGCTAATATTATAAATAATACCGGATGTTAGAGTATATTTCTTAATCAATTTCCAGAAGCCCTGCCGGGTCATGGGGTTACCTTGGCGGGCAATGAATACAAACGGGCTTCGAAGGCCTTTC
>JAERRP010000893.1 GCA_016735415.1 Desulfobacterales bacterium
ATCCTGTAGCGATTCAGCCAGCGCAGTTTTTGCCGGAGTTCACTGTCAGCAAGGTGGGTAGATTGCAGCGTCATGGCGCGGCGGGTGGTATCCACATGTTTGGCGGTCCCATCGGTAGAACATGAGCCCCGCATAACGATGGCGCTGCGGCCCTCTCAGACAGCAGCGCAACTGGCCGTATGCATCCCTGGCGGTGACATGCATGGCCCTCACGGGCTTTTCAGGGGCGCTGGTTTTTTTCGACGCTGGTCCTCAATCTCAGAAGAATCAACGGGAATTACGAGATCGCTCCGGCCATTTTAAAAATGGGCAGGTACATGGCCACCACAAGCCCGCCGATGGAAACCCCTAAAAAGACCAGCATAAAGGGTTCAATCAGGGCGGTCAGGTTCTCCACCGCCTGATCGACCTCCTCATCGTAGAAATCGGCAATTTTGCCGAGCATGGCATCCAGGGCGCCGGTGGCTTCCCCGACGGAAATCATCTGGCAGACCATCGATGGGAAAACACCACTTTCGGTCAGCGGATCAGCCATCGTGCGGCCTTCGGAAATTCCGACGCGCACCTTGACAATCGCGTCTTCGATGGTTTTGTTCCCGGCCGTCTTGCCCACAATGTCCAAGGCTTCCAGAATGGCCACCCCGCTTCCCAGCATGGTCCCCATGGTACGTGTGAATTTGGCAACGGCCACTTTGCGCAATAAATCGCCGAATACCGGCAGTTTCAGAACATATCGATCGATATGGGTCCGCCCTTTTTCCGTTTTGTACATCCGGCGAAAGGCGAAAACGAAAAGAACGATGGCCACGGCGATGTACCCACCCTTGGACTTGGCAAAATCGCTCATTACAATGACTATTTTAGTTGGTGTGGGCAGATCGGCACCGAAATCGGCAAACATGTCCTCAAAAACAGGGATCACGAAAATAAGAATGACGGCCAGGACACCAACGGCGATTACGATGGTGACAATCGGATAGGTCATGGCCCCTTTGACTTTGGATTTGAGCCGGGCGGCCTTTTCCATGTAGGTTGACAGGCGCCTCAAAATCGTATCGAGAATACCCCCGGTCTCCCCGGCATGAATCATGTTGACGAAAAGATCGTCGAACTGTTTGGGGTAGGCTTTGAGGGCTTCTGCCAGCGTGCTGCCGCTTTCGACGCTGTCCTTGATTTTTTTCAGCATTTTCTTAAAGGTCGCATTTTCCTGCTGACTGTGCAGAATATCAAGGCACTGGATAATTGGCAGACCGGCATCGATCATGGTGGAAAACTGCCGACAGAACAGAATCACATCTTTCTGTTTAACAACGGGCTGTAGAAAACTGACGTTTTCAAGCAAATCTTTCGGCTTCTTTTTAATGCGGGTCGGCGTAATTTTCAGCCGGGTCAGATGGCTGCGCACGGCATTTTCGCTGGCGGCGGCCATTTCCCCTTTTTGTACATCGCCCTTCCTGTTCTTTCCAACCCAAAGGTAAACAGGCATATTCCACCCTCCTCATTCCGGTTGAGAACCAACTGATACAAATCGGCGCTAAAAAAATGTGAGGTTCTTTTTTCGCGAGCCCTGAATATTGTACAGGGAGCATATGTGCTTATCGGCTTAAATCACTAAAATAATAAATTTTTATGGTAAATGTCAATTCAAACCGCTTATTTCTTTAACTTCTACCTCAGACAATTACCTTGACGATAGCCCTGACGTTGAAGCGTTCACCGCGGATAGCATCGATGATCAGGCCTTCGAATGACATCCTCTGCACCCAGCGCCCGTATTCAAGCCAAAGCCATCCATGTTGCGCTGATTTGATGCGCTTGATTCGATGCGATTTCTATGCCACATTCACCCACAAACAGAAGACCATACCCCTGAACGAAGTCGGAATTAAATCATGGACTCATCTTTTCCCAAACCCCTGCCGGCCGGGCAGGCCGTCATCACCACCCATATAAACGCCGACTTCGATGCCATGGCCTCAATGCTGGCAGCCCAGAAACTCTATCCCCAAGCCGTCGTGGTTTTTCCGGGTTCGCAAGAACGAAATCTGCGTAATTTTTTTGTCAATTCAATGGTCTATCTCTTCAATATGACCGATTTAAAAGATCTTGATTTTGCCCGTGTCAAACAGCTCATCCTCGTGGACACCCGACAACCGGGGCGCATCGGAAAGATGGCCGATCTCCTGGACAACGAGGGCCTTGTGATTCACATCTATGATCACCACCCCGCTACCGACCATGATATCAAAGGACACTATGTCATCAACGAACTGACCGGCGCCAACACGACCATCCTGGTTGAACAAATTCGGCGCCAAAAAATAGCCGTCACCCCGGACGAGGCAACCATCATGTGCCTCGGTATCTACGAGGATACCGGCTCCTTTACCTTCCCGTCCACCACCAGTCGCGATCTGGAAGTCGCGGCCTTTCTCGTTGCGCAGGGCGCCAACCTTAACGTGGTCGCCAGCCTCATCACCCGGGAAATCACACCGGATCAGGTCGGTCTTTTGAACGACATGCTTCAAGCCGCCATCCGCCACCATATTCACGGCGTCGAAGTCGTTGTCACCAGCGTGGCCAGCCATCGGTACATGCCGGATTTTGCCTTTCTGGTACACAAAATGGTCCGCATGGAAAATATCGATGCGATCTTCGCCATTGCGCGCATGGATAACAAAATTCACATTGTCGCACGCAGTCGGATCCCGGAGGTCAATGCCGGTCAAATAATGACGTCCTTTGGGGGCGGTGGCCATGACTATGCCGCCGCGGCATCCGTCAAGCACAAAACACTGGCGCAAACGGAGCACGAACTGGTCGATATCCTTTATGCCACGGTTCAGCCCCGTCGCCGGGCTGTTGATTTCATGTCCTCTCCCGCCATCAGCATCGATCGCGACCTTTCCTGCGGCCGCGCCAACGAAATGCTCAGCCGCTATAATGTCAACGCGCTGCTGATCATGATGCCGGATGAGGACGGCCAGCAACTGGCCGGCTACATCACCCGTCAAGTCATCGAAAAAGCGCTGCATCACAAATTGGGGGCTCTGACGGTCAGCGAATTTATGACCACCGAGGTTGCCACCGTCGGCCCGGATGCCGACCTCGAAGAGATCCAGGAAAAAATCATCGGTCATAAACAACGCATCCTGCCCGTCGTCGAAAACAAAGCTGTCCGCGGGGTAATCACGCGAACCGACCTGTTGAATCTACTGGTCAGGCGACACAACCGCACCGCCAAACGGGATGGCAACGGAAAGGCCCTGACGGCGCATGCGCGTACACGCGTGGTGTCTAAATTTATGCGCGAACGACTCTCCGAGCGCATTCTGCAAATGCTGCGCGACATCGGCGAAACGGCGGACGACCTCGGCTTGAACGCCTACGTCATCGGGGGCTTCGTCCGTGATTTGTTTCTGTATCGCACCAATGAGGATGTCGATGTGGTCATCGAGGGCGACGGGATTGCATTTGCCCGTCGATATGCCCGCCAGGCGGGCGCGCGCGTTCATGTGCATGAAAAATTCGGTACGGCCGTTGTCGTTTTCGAAGATGGCTTCAAAGTCGATGTGGCCTCGGCCCGGATGGAGTATTACAAGTTCCCGGCGGCATTGCCGACAATTGAGATGAGTTCGCTCAAACTCGATCTTTATCGACGCGACTTCAGCATAAACACGCTGTGCATCCATTTAAATCCCGCTAAATTCGGAACCCTGATTGATTTTTTCTCTGCCCGCAAGGACCTCAAAGAGAAAACGATTCGCGTTCTGCACAACCTCAGCTTCGTCGAGGATCCGACACGCGCTTTCCGGGCCATCCGGTTCGAACAGCGCTTCGGTTTCACCATCGGCAAACTGACCGCTAATTTGATTCGCAATGCCGTTCGCATGGATTTTTTCAAGCGTTTGAGCGGCAAGCGTGTTTTTGCCGAGCTCAAGCAGATTCTGGCGGAAGAAAACCCGGGACCCGCCGTTGTGCGCTTGCGGGATTACGACTTGTTGAAAGTGATTCATCCCTCCATCGAATTGACGCCCGTCTTGATCAATCTTTTTGCCTCGATCAAAAAAGTCGTATCCTGGTATGATTTGCTATTTCTGGAAGAATCCTATATGAAGTGGGCCGTTTATTTTATGGGGATGATACGTTCCTGCGATCAGGAGACCACCTGGGACATCTGCCGCCGATTCGAGTTGCCCCCGCGCACGCAGACCCTTTTCGCCAGGGAGCGGTTTGCGGCTGAAAAATTCTTGAATGCGCTGGAAAGAAAACTCCCCTCGGAAAACAGCCACCTTTATCGGGGATTGGTCGAATTTCGCATCGAACTGATTCTCTATATGATGGCCGCCGCCAAACAGAAAGCCGTACGCAAAGCGATATCCCATTATTGTATGCATTTGCGTTTCATTCGCCCATTTCTGAAGGGACAGGACCTGAAAGAACTGGGCCTGCCCCCGGGGCCCCGCTATCGCACCATTCTGGATAAACTGTTAAACGCCCGATTAAACGGCCAGGTTGAATCCCGGGAGGATGAGCTGGCGCTCGCCCGACGGCTCATCGACGCCGCTTAAATACTATTGGGGAGGCATGACGCTTTGACCGTAAGTGAAATCATTCTGACGGGTATCTCCACAACCGGCACGCCCCATATCGGTAATTACGTAGGTGCCATCCGACCGGCCATCGAAGCCAGCCGACATGCCAGCGCCCGGTGTTTTTATTTCTTAGCGGACTATCACGCCCTGGTGAAATGCCACGATCCCGAGATTTTACGCCGGTCGACCCTGGAAGTGGCGGCCACCTGGCTGGCCCTTGGCCTGGATACCAGCCGATCGATCTTTTACCGCCAAACCGATATTCCCGAAATCCCGGAATTGACCTGGATATTGACCTGCCTGACGGCCAAGGGGCTGATGAACAGAGCCCATGCCTACAAAGCCGCTGTTCAGGAAAACGAGGCCCGTAAGGCCAAAGATCAGGACAAGGGCATTAATATGGGACTGTTCTGCTACCCCGTGCTGATGGCGGCTGACATACTCATGTTCAAAGCCAGCAAAGTACCGGTTGGCAAAGATCAAACCCAGCATCTTGAAATGGCCAGAGATATCGCCTTGCGTTTCAACCATATGTACGGGGCGACCTTCGTCCCTCCCGAGGCGGTTACCAATGACAGCACGGCTGTGCTGCAGGGCCTTGACGGACGCAAAATGAGTAAAAGCTATAACAACACCATTCCCTTGTTCGTCCCTGAAAAACGGTTGCGCAAGCTGATCATGAAAATCAAAACCAACTCCCAGGGGCCGGAAGAACCCAAAGATCCGACCATCTGCACCTTGTTCCAGATATACCAGGCCTTTGCCATGCCTGACGAAGTCGAGGCCATGCAAACCCGCTATGCTCAGGGAATCGCCTGGGGAGAAATGAAACAACTGTTGTTCGAATATCTCAACGATCTTCTGAAAGCCCCTCGCTCGCGTTACGAGGAGTTGATGCAGAATCCCGGGCACATCGAAAACATCTTAGCGGAGGGCGCTCAAAAGGCCCGTGAATACAGCCGACCCTTTCTGGCCCGGATTCGTCAGGCCATCGGTGTCCAGGCCGTGGGTTGAGGGCCGGGGCGATGCCACCCCGATTTCACCTTCGGCAGGCCATACCGTTCGCGAACCACCGCTGCCGCGATCGCTCTGACAATTTGATCAGACAATTTTTTGACTGACACACAAACCGGCACTGCCAATTTAAGTCGTTCGAATGGAAGCCATAAAAACCGATCGCTATAAAGTCCAGCTCGAAGATATATTCGAAGGCCCCATGGACCTTCTAGTCCATCTGATCAAAAAGAATGAGATGGATATCTACGATATTTCCATTGCCCTCATCACCCGGCAGTACCTTGATTATCTGGAATGGATGAAGGCCATGAATATCGAATATGCCGGCGAGTTTATCGTGATGGCGGCAACCCTGGCCCAGATCAAATCCCGAATGCTTCTCCCCGCCTATGAGGGGGAAGATGAAGAAGAAGATCCCCGTCACGAAATCACACGCCCCCTGATCGAATATCTGCAGATGAAATCGGCCGCTCAGAAACTTGCGGCCAGAGATCTGCTGGGGGATAAAACATTCATCCGCCCCGTGACGCCGGCCAAATCCGGCTACAGCGCGGAAGATCCCGAAATTCAAGTCGGACTTTTTGAGCTCATCGATGCATTTCGTCAGATACTGGACAATGTCACCGCTGAGCATCGTGTCGATCTGCAAACCGAAACCATATCCATGCAGGAGCGCATTAACCAGCTCGTGGATATCTTCGAACAAAAGCACTCGCTGACCTTCGAGGAGCTATTCCAAGGCCAGAAAACCAAAGGCGACATCATTGTTACTTTCCTGGCTGTTCTGGAGATGGTTAAAATCAACCTCCTGCGTGTCAGCCAACAAATTCAAACCAGTGTCATTCGACTGTTTTATCAGTGATGGAAAACCTAAAAGACATTATTGAAAGCCTGGTTTTTGTTTCCGCCCCCCCCCTTTCCGTTAACCGCCTGGCGGCAATTCTGGAAGACGTCGAGCCCCGCGATATCCGGCTCGCATTGGCGGAACTGCAAGGTGAATATGATGATCGGCAGGGTGGATTCATACTTCAGGAAGTCGCCGGCGGGGTTCAATTTCGCACCCGGGCCCGATATAGCGACTGGATCAAAAAGCTCTTAAAACCATCACCGACCCGGCTAAGTCGCGCGGCCCTTGAAACCCTGGCGATTATTGCCTACAAGCAACCCATCATTCGGGCTGATGTCGAGCATATCCGCGGCGTCGATTGCGGCGGTGTTCTGCGGATGTTGCTGGAGAGAAAACTCATCCGGGTACTGGGGCGCAAAGATATTCCCGGCCGTCCCATGATCTATGGAACCACCAAAGAATTTCTGGAGATCTTCAATCTCAAGGACCTGAGCGAACTGCCCTCCCCCAAAGAAATCATGTCACTGGGCACCGCTGAGGATGACGATGAAATCCAGGCGGACAATTCGGACGCACTGACGGTCCTTGCAACAGACACGGCTTTGCCTGAAGACGTCTCGAGAGAGACGGTTAAGCCTGTCGAGGCCATACCGGAATCCAGCAATAACGTGGTTCCGCCAGATGCAACGGATGACGAAGCGACTCAGCCGGTTGAGACGCTTGCGGATTCAGGTGATCAAGCGCAAGCCTCGGCAGTCGGTTTCGGGGACGGAAAAAACCCGTCTCATTTTGAGACAGCCACACCGGCCGACACACAGGCCCCTGACCGCGCGCCGGCAGATGAAACTTTAGGGACACCCGCTTTGCAACCCGCCACCAGTGATATTGACGGCACGGATGTTGCAGAGGTAACACCCGGAAATGATTTGAAAAATGCTTTGCCCACTGGAAAAAATGCTTGTCTTCAAATCGGCCTGTTGCCTATAAATACGCCTCGGGTTTTACTTTCCGGAATGAAGGGAAAAGGGGGTGAGGAGTCTTAATGAATAAATCAGATATGATGATGGCTCTTAAGGAAAATGACAACCTCAGTCGTCAGGAAGCGGAAAGAATCGTAAACGTCTTTTTCCAATCGATTGAAGACTCCCTTTGCAATGGCGGACGTGTAGAAATAAGGGGCTTTGGCAGTTTCACGGTCAACCATTATAAATCTTATGTCGGTCGAAATCCTAAAACCGGCGACCAGATACGCGTTCCATCCAAAAGGCTTCCTTTTTTCAAAGTCGGAAAAGAATTGAAAGACCTGGTTGACTATTAGAATCCAGGGCGGTTAACTCAGCGGGAGAGTGCTACCTTCACACGGTAGAAGTCACTGGTTCAATCCCAGTACCGCCCACCAGTTAAATCAAGGGGTTACGCTTCATCGCGTCGCCCCTTCTTTCGTTTTGGTCTCCATTTGGTCTCCACTTACGCCAAAAACCGTCATTTCCAACCCTCTTGCCGCCTCCTGATTGGTGTCCTTCATCAGAAGGGAATAGACGTTTAAACTCACGGACGGGCTTGAATGCCCGAGCTGCGTTTGAATGTATTTGATATTTTCGCCCTGTGCGATGAGGAGGCTTGCATAGGTGTGGCGCAAATCGTGAAACCTTACTTTTCCCAACCCTGCGCTGTCTAACGCTGGCCGGAAGTACCTGTTGATCATGTTGTTGTGATTCAGCGGCTTTCCGGCCTCATTCGGAAAAACAAGGTCAAGATCGGAATTTCGGCATTGAAGCCGCCACCGTTTCAAGGCCGTCATGGTAGACGGGCCAAGATCAATCTTGCGTATTGAGCTTTTTGATTTCGGAGCATACCAGGCCTGATTGTTAAACGTCCGGCGAATATTAATCTGGTTTCTATCCCAGTCTACGTCTTTCCATTTGATCCCTGACAGTTCCCCCTGGCGCGCTCCGCTCATTATTGCCAACCGGAAAAGCATGTTGTGCTTGGCATCCTCAACGGCATTCAAAAAAGCATTGATTTCATCAGGTTTTAAAATCCTGATAGGCGTGTCTTCAACCTCCCCCTGCCCCCGTGGCCTCTCTGCATCGCGTAGCGGGATGTAGTCCATGTATCCGTGCCGCACCGCAT
>JAERRP010000328.1 GCA_016735415.1 Desulfobacterales bacterium
GGCGGCGGCGCCCGGCCGTAAGCCGTGAGGACAGCGACAGGCCCATGAGGGCGAAGTTGAGGGCGCTGAAGAGGCTGCCCAGCATCAGCCCTTTTCCGGCGGTCGGCCGGCCGCCGAGCACGAGCGCCAACCCAATAAGAAGGGCACTGATCAGGGCCAGGTTGGCGTAATGTTTCTGGATCGATTTAACGGTTTTCATCGTCGTTTCCGGAATCGGTCCGGTGTTGGTCGGGGAGCACTTCCATGATCTGGCGGTAGGCCACGACCGCGCCGCCGACAACGCCGAAAAGGGTCAGGCCGACGGTCAGAATGCCCCGGCTCCCCAGCCATTGATCCAGCCAGCGGCCGGCCAGAAAACAGCAGACGATGCACCCGGCCATGGTGAGGCCCAGTTGCATGACAATCGAGATGTTTTCCGCCCACGTTTTGTTTTTTTTATAGTTGAAAAACAAGCCCATCGAGGCCTTGGTTCCGATCGGCTGCAGGCTGTTGGCGAACCGCGGTCGGTCGCGTGGTACCGCTTCAGGTCAATCTCGGGCACGAAGATGAAATTAAAAGAATCGCCGCAACCGACTGTTTTTGTAAACGGGTTTTTGTAATTTGTCAAATGTTCATAAATTTAGTAAGGGTCATAATTACAAGCCATCTTAAAATTATGAATTACATTCTTCATGTTCTATTCGGGTGGTCGAAAGTGGCTCTCCCGCAAGACCGGACCGAACGATGCGCGGCATTCGAAGCGCACGCTATCCGAAGGCAAGATGGTTGCCACACTGACACCGGCAGGTTTGCCCAGTTGCATCCCGGACGGTAAGATTGTTGATCGGGACGGGTGATCGCTCTGCCTGTCGGATTCGAGAATCCGCAATAAGCACTGTAAGGAGGTTGATATGGCGGTCCTCACGATTTCACGCATGTTCGGCACCGGAGCCAATGAGTTGGGGGAAATGATTGCCAAGCGGTTGGGCTATACGTTTTTCGACAACGAATTGATCCAGATGGTGGCCAAACAGGCCAAGGTTTCCACCGATTGGGTCACGTCCATGGAAAAAGAGGCGGGCGGGAAGTTCCAGAAGTTTCTTACCTCCCTGGTGCCCAAGAGCCTGATGGAGATGATTCTGACTTCGGACTACGGCTATCTGGATGAAGAGATTTACACCGACATGCTCAACCATGTGATCACCAAAATTGCCGAGGAGGGCGATGCGGTTATTTTAGGCCGCGGCGGTCAGTACATTCTCAGAGAACGTTCCGATACCTATCACATTCTGCTGGTGGCCGACCTGGAATACCGGATCAATTACGTGCAGGAGTATTTCGAGTTGATGAAGAAACAGGCCGTTCTGGCGGTGGCTGTGGAAGACAAACGGCGCGTGAATCTCTACCGCAAGTTCGGCAAGGTGGATTACAATCAGACCGATCACTACCATGTGGTGTTCAACATGAGCCGGATGGATACTGAAAAAGCCTGCGACATGCTCTGTACGCTGCTGGGCAGCTGTCGGTTCTGAACACCCTAAGCGCCACTGGACATAACAATTCCCCGGAGATTAAAACAAGACCGGCCGCCGGATGCTATAGCGGCCGCGGTCCGGGAAGAGGATCACACCATGAAATGCCCCCAATGCGGATGTCAGGAATTTTACGCCAAAGATCCCAAAGTCGCCTTTGAAACCTATCGTTTCATGTGCCCGGGAGAAAATATCATCCCGGACCCCGACAATGCCGACCAGATCGAAATCACGCTCCAGACCGAGGCCTTCTGCGACCGCTGCTCATGGCACGGCGAACTGGGAACCCTGAAGACGTCCTGAGGCCTTCCCGGCAAGTACGGTGAAAATTGATTTTAAAACCGAAACACGCAGCCGGCCGCGGCCCGGTGGAAACGATCCCCAAAATGCCGGGCCAGCACCATGGCGGCATCGCTGCCGGTACAGTGTGACACCCCCACCACCGCCACCTCGAAGCGCTCGAAGGCATCGATCACCGCCCGGACCTGCGCGGGTGTGAAAAACATCAGATGGGTGCCTCCCAGTACGGCATGCAGCCGGTCGATCCCGAGACGATCCCGGATATGATCCAGAATATTGAGCAGCCCCCCGTGGGCACATCCCAGGAGAAGCACGGGGCCGGCTTCCGTATCCAGCAGCAGGCTGGCGTCTTCGGCAATCGGGTCGGGCACCGGGCCGGCGGGGCCTGGGAGCACGAGCTGCCCGTCGGCCGGTGTCTGGTCCGGGTTGCGTTCATAGCCGCTGATAAACCAGAGTCCCGTTGCGATTTCGGAAGTGTGGGCATGAAAAACAAACCGGCCGCCGGCGGCCTCCAGTTCTTCCCGGGTCCGGGGGCAGCCGATATAGCGCGGCGCCGTCGACGGATCGTCCGCGCGCTGCGCCAGGTGCGGGCTGAACAGAGAAGGGTGGGCGTGGATCGGGACCGGCCCGGTTTGTTCCAGGACCCAGGCCAGTCCGCCGGTGTGGTCGTATTGTCCGTGGCTCAGCAATACCGCTTTGATATCCTTCATCCGGATACCGCCGCATTGCACATTGTGCGGCAGGGTATGGCCCTGGCCCGTATCGAAAAGATAGGCCCTCGCATTGTGGGTAACGAGGGCAGCGAAACCGTGCTCCCCCAGAAAATCCGTCCGATCGATGTTGTTGTCGCAAAGAATCTGAATGCTGGTCATGATTTCTCCGTATGTTTGATAGGTGACGGTGATTAGGCCCTATTAACCCGGCATTCACTCACCGCCTGGATTCCGGCTTGGGCCGGAATGACAATCGCGGGCATTTAGTTGGTGGATGAATATACCTATTAAATTTTTTTGTCGATTTCAATATCAGACCACAATCATTTCCAGACGTCGTCAAATCATTGGGCCCAAAGGCCCCCGCTTTCGGTAAAGAGACGGGTTTGCCATTAATCCGCCCTGGCCTGCAAGTTCCAACGACGGTTGTTTTAACCCGCAACCCACCCGAGGGTTTCCGACGATCAACAGGGGTTTTACAGACGTTGATAATCGGCTATACAGGGGGCTTACTTTACTTTCGGAAGAATTGTGCGCACATGTGATTATGATAAGTTTGGGGTGCGCATTCAGGACCGCAAGAACATCGCCGCCCTGAACGGCCCCGTCTTATTCTAAATCGTCAGAGGGAGGAAATAGTGAAAACCTACGATGTGGTGGTGGTGGGCTCCGGCTCCGGCGGACAGACGGCGGCGTATACGCTCTGTGAATACGGCCTCAAGGTGGCGGTGATAGAGAACAGTCCGACGCCCGGGGGTGTCTGCGCCCTGGCCGGCTGCCAGGCCAAAAAATATTACTACGAGGCCGCCGAGACCGTGGCCCGGTCCCGGCACATGGAAGGCCATGGTATTACGCGGGCTGCCACGGCGGACTGG
>JAERRP010000616.1 GCA_016735415.1 Desulfobacterales bacterium
ACAGGCCGACGGCGGCGGCGGGTTTCTCTTGACGTGCAGCCGGGGCTACGGCGAAAGTATGATCGGTGCCATCCTGAAAGCCGGCGCCGAGTTTGGCCTGAAACCGGCGGGTGAAAATCGATTTGCCGATTGGATTCAGACGTGCCGTGGGTAGCGGCGCAGGCGCGCATCGCGGTATCGCCCCGCCCATGGCCGCTGATGTTGTTTGGGCTGAGCGCTTCGAACACCTTGGATCTATGGTCGGTGTGGTCCCTTGGGGCATGATGCCAGGTTAAAGGCCGTAACGCTGAAGTTTGTTGTACAACGAGCGCCGTGAGATGCCCAGCATTTCGCTGGCACGGGAACGATTTTGCCCCGTGTGCCGGAGCGTCAAACAGATAAGCTCCTTTTCCACTTCATCAATGGTCATACCGAGACGGACCGTCAGAGTGACATCCTCGTCGCTGAACTGGCTGATGCGCCGCGGCAGCTGGGCGGTATCTAGGATGTCTTCGGTGCATGTGATGACGGCCCGCTGAATGACGTTTTTGAGCTCCCTGACGTTGCCCGGCCAGGGATAGACTTCCAGGCAGGCGATGAAATCGGGCGAGATGCCCCGGATGCATTTTTCAAAATCGTCGCAGGCCAGTTTGATAAAATGGTCCATCAGCAGGTTGATGTCGCCATGGCGCTCGCGCAGGGGCGGCATCGTGATGTGCAGCACATCCAGCCGATAGTAGAGGTCCTCCCTGAACCGGCCCCGGCGAATCTCGTCGGCGAGATCGGCGTTGGAGGCCGCAATCACCCGGACATCCACCTGCTGACCGTTTTGGCTCCCGATGCGGCTGACTTCACTGGTCTCCAGCAAGCGCAGCAGACTCACCTGCATTTTCTCGCCGATAGTGGCGATCTCGCCCAGAAACTCCGTCCCCCCGTCGGCCATCTCGAAACATCCCTGCCGCCGCGCAGTGGCGCCCGTGAATGCCCCGCGTTCATGGCCGAAGAGTTCACTGGCCACCAGGTCTGGCGGCAGGGACCCGATGTGCACCGGGACACAGGGCGCTTCGGACCGGCCGCTCAGTTCATGAATGGCCTGGGCGGCCAGCTCCTTGCCGGTGCCCGTCTCTCCGGACAAGAGCACCGAGATGTCCGTGGCCGCCGCCTGACGGATCTGGCGATAGACCTGGTGCATGGCCGCAGAACGCCCCACCATGCGCTCAAAGGTGGTCTTTTCCACTTCCGAGCGCAGCAGCAGGTTGAGCCCCAGCTGAGGCTTCGTCTCCATGGCCGTCTCGATGAGCAGCCGGAGTTCCTCGTCGCTCACCGGCATCAGGGAATAGTGAAAGACGCCGGCGAGCAACGCCTGGTGGGCGATCTTGAGACGGCCGGGATGCGTGAAAAACAGGATCTGGGTGCCCGGGCACTTCGCGGAGATAAGCTCTAATATGTCGAGGGCGTCCCTCGGCTGCGGATGGGCTACCGCGCTGGTGAACAGCATCAGGTCGAAGGCCTCCCGCTCGAACCGGTCCACCACCTCATCCAGGCTGCGTTCGTAAGCCAGCGACACTTCATCCTCTGCGAATATGGCCTTGACCTGTTGGGCCAATCCCCGCCCCTTGTCCACACAAATGATGCGAATCCGCTGTGTCGATGCCTCGTCCATGATGCCGCCCTCCCTGGTGGCAGTAATGATGAATCTGGCATAAAATGAGAAATATTTGCACATCTATATTTTCATGCCAGCCCGCCGGTTCCACGCTTGGCCGGTGTGCCTAGGCACCTGGCCAACGATGCCCAGCGTAAAGCCGCCGGTTCCACGCGTGGCCGGTGTGCCTCCTTTACTCATCAATTATAAAACATGCAACCATTATTTCATTTCACCTGCGGCCGACGCCGCGGAAAAAGGTGTGTCAATCAAAATCGTAAACCGGGTAATTTTTTCTCACTTTCTAGCCTGTCACGAACATCTTTGCATCCTTTTTTCCCATCACTTGCCGGGGCTCATCTTCCACCGGATGCGCCCCGCCGATCGCGTCGGTCGCCGTTCGGCGGAAATCGCCAATAATGCCGGATGGTTTCGAGGCTATTCCCCGTTTCCCACCACCGTTCCACCGCCCCTGGCACAGGCCTTGCTGATAATCAGGCCTCTCACCACGGCCGGGACCCCGACGGCATGACGACCCGCCCGCCCGATCGCCATTCGACACCACGCAACAGGAAAGGAAGGATATGAGCAAGTTACGAAACGATCATGTGTTTACCAGCGAATCGGTCAGCGAGGGTCACCCGGACAAGGTCTGTGACCAGGTCTCCGACGCGATCCTGGACGCCTGCCTGGCCCAGGACGCCGGCAGCCGGGTGGCCTGCGAGACGGCGGTGACCACCAATCTGCTGGTCAATATCGGTGAAATCACCTGCGGCGGCTGGGACGCCGTGGACCCCGAAGCCATCGCCCGCCAGGTGATCCGGGAGATCGGCTACGACCGGGCGGAACTGCTGTTTTCCCACGACCGGTTCGAATACGATTGCCGCATGCACCCTCAGGGCGGATTGAGCGCCAGCGGTGTCTGCGTAGCCGAGGGTC
>JAERRP010000900.1 GCA_016735415.1 Desulfobacterales bacterium
GATATCGACGGAAGGCGCCTCCGGGCTGGCCTGCTTGACGACATCGTCGAAGAAAAGGTGGCCGGCGGCATAATTGCCGGCCTTGGGGATTTTGCCGAGCAGGCCGCCGATAAACGCTTTTACCGGGGGCAGGATGGATTTCACGCTGCAGATGACGACGGTTTCGACATCCGATCCCTGAATGGCCTCGACCGTGACGGGATAGAACTGGGGATGGTCCATGCAGAAAAGGGCTTTGGCTCCGGCATCTTTCAGCTGGTAGTTGAGTTCATTGGCGTTATATAGCGGATTGCAGGTGACGCAAACCGCGCCGGTTTTCATAATTCCGAAGTAAACGATTGGATAATGGGCCAGGTTGGGGAGAAACATGGCGACCCGATCGCCTTTGCGAATGCCGCGCTCCATCAGAAAATTGGCCACCCGGTTGGCGGCTTCCCGCACCTGGGCATAGGTTCTGTCGGCGCCGCTGAAGATGGTGAACACCGCCTGCGGATATTCGGAAGCCGCATCGTCCAGGATAGAAAAATAGGGTTTGTGGTATCCCCCGATATCACGGGGAACGCCCTGGGGCCAACGTTCGGTGGACCAGGTGTTGACATGCATGCGGTATCCTCCTCGGCTTGCGGATTTCAGGAAAGCGATTGAGGGATTTGGGGCTCGCGCAAAAATAGCTTCACATTTTAAGCGCCGATGCATCCAAAAGCTCGAAATAGGCCGGCTATTCCTGCGCTTTCGCGCCTTGCCCAACGGGCGCCTCAACTCTGAAATTTGTGAACTTTTTTTGGGGCGACCCCTTAAGGGGTGTCCCCGCCGGTGACAATTGCGTTTGGAGATGAGAAAAGTATCGACAGAATGGTCCGGTGGAATGCCGGCCAACCGTGGTCAATTGTTGAATCGGAGATGCGGTGGAATGGGCCGAACTCGGCCCTTTTCCTACCGGATGCATCGGATATTAGAAAGGTATGACAAAATTGTCAATATGATGAACCTGGCAATTGATGAGGGCAACGTTGTCAGGCCGGATGATCCAGAACCCTTCGGACGCTGAGGGCCAGGTCGCCAAGGTTGAGCGGCTTCATCAACAGGGCCCGAATCCCCATTTTCCCGATCTGTTGATTATCGATGCGGCGGCTGTAGCCCGTGCAGACAATGATGGGGATGTCGGCCCGCAGTTTAAGGATTTCGCCGGCCAGTTGATCGCCGGTCATTTTGGGCATGGTCATGTCGGTGATGATCAGATCGAAACGATCCGGTGCCCGCCGAAAGTGTTCCAGTGCTTCCACACTGCTGGTGCATGTTTCGACGCGGTAACCCAGTCTTTCGAGAGCCTGGCGGCCGATATCTACGATGATCGCTTCGTCGTCGATAAAGAGGATCCGCTCGGTTCCCGATGGCAGGGCGGCCTCCTTTGATAGCGTTTCGGCCGCCGCTTTGATGGTGGGGAGATAGACAAGGAAGGTCGTGCCCCGGCCTGTGACACTGTCCAGATGGATTTCACCCCCGTAGCTCTGCACGATGCCATGGACCATGGCCAGGCCCAGTCCGGTACCCTTGCCCTTTTCCTTGGTCGTAAAATAGGGATGGAATATTTTTTCCACAATATCCGCCGGGATCCCGATGCCGGTATCCTGAACGCTGAGCCTGGCGTAATCACCGGCCTTGAGACCCGGGTGCCGACGAACGTTCTCGTCGGTCAAGGTCACCTGCGATAAACGGACGGTCAGGTGACCGCCATCTTCCTCCATGGCCTGGGCGGCATTGGTGCACAGGTTCATGACGATCTGATGGATCTGGGTGGGGTCGGCCATCACATTGTCGACCCGGGTGGATATTTGCGGTGTAATTTCGATGGTGGTCGGCAGTGACGAGCGCAGCATCTTGAGCGCTTCCTTGATCAGGATGCTGATCTGCAGCGGTTTGAGATCGCGCTCATCCTGGCGACTGAATGTCAGGATCTGCTGGACCAGATCCCGGGCCCGCATGCCGGCGGAATGAATCTGTTGGATATTAGCGTGCACGCGGGGCGCCTGTTGCGTGTCGATCAGCGCCAGTTCGGCAAAGCCGATGACCGCCGACAGGATATTGTTAAAATCATGGGCGATACCGCCGGCCAGCATGCCGATCGCCTCTATTTTCTGCATTTGCTGGATCCGGGCTTCGTAGTTCTTGCGTTCGGTTTCGATCGTTTTCTGCTTTGTGATGTCCGTGGCCACCTGCAGCCGAACGATCCGGCCATCGACCCATTTGATGGCCCGGTCGTAATTGACATACCATCGGTTGGTCACCGGATTTTTGTCTTCCCAGACGCAGACGCCTGTGGGATTGCCGTTTTCGTCAATCAGTTGGTCATTGGTACATGCCGAACATGGCTGCGTTCCATTGCGGAATACCTCCCAGCATGTTCTGCCGGTCAAATCGGCACCGAACACCCGTTTCATCTGCTCGTTCATGTACAGGATTTCAAAGGTGGTCATGTCGGCCACATAAATGGTCGCATCGATGGACTCCAGCACCGTTAAAAAGCGTTCATTGGATTCTTTCAGACTTTTTTCGGCCTGCTTGCGGGCGGTGATGTCGGTGTAGACAGCCACAACGCCTTTAAGCGTGTCGTCGACCATAATGGGAGAGCCCGCGGCGATGACATGAACCGGGGAGCCGTCCTTGTGGTAGCGGATGGTTTCGAATGCTTCCACGCGCTGCCCGGAGAGCACCTGGCGGGTCTTCCGGCCGGCTTCCCGGTGGGCAGTGTTGCGCGCCACCAGGTCGTCCAGAAGGGTGCCGATGGCCTCATCGGGGGTGTATCCGAATATCTGGACAGCGCCCTGATTCCAGTCGATCACGCGGTGGGTGGCATCCAAGGTGACGATCGCATCCGGCGCGTGGTACAGGACCGATTCCAGAAACTGTCGGCGCTGTCGGATTTCTTCCTGGGCCGCCTTGATGTCGGTGATATCAAGCAGGACCCCGTCAAAGAACACATCGTCGCCGTCCCTGTGCGGGACGGAATTTCCGGAGAACCACATGGTTGCTCCCGTGGGTTTGATAAAACGGCCCTCATAATGCCAGGGGCTGACCGTTTCGTACGACGCGCGCACGGAGGCCATGAAGTCATCCCGCTCATCCTCCGGGATACATCGAATGAAGGCGGCAAAGAACTTCTCGAGGGGCACATCCAGGCCGAAAATATCCGCCGCCTTCGCACTGACGAAACACAGCTCGTATTCTTGGTTGGGCCTGGTATGGAATTGATACACCATGCCGGGAAGATTGGTGGTGATGCCCTCCAGAAATGCTTCATGTTCACGGATCTTCTGCTCCCGGGCGTAGGCTTGGGTGACATCCTCGACCATTCCCTCGATGAGTCGTCTGCCGGTTTCCGGATCGGATACGAAATGGGCATTGATGCACACGTCGATGATCCGCCCCTCGCGGCGCCTGCACTGGGCCAGAAAGCCGGTGACGCGGCCCTTGTCCTGCAACTGCTCGATCAGCCGTTGGCGATCCTCGGGGTTGACGTAAAGCTGGTGGGCCATGTCGGTCATTTCGGATAGCAGTACCGCCGGTGACGGGTAGGCGTGTATCTTCGCCAGGGCGGCATTGGCCGTGAGCATCCGGCCATCGAGAGTGCTTTGGAAAATCCCCTGTGGGGAGTGATCGAAAATACGGCGGTACTTGCGGGCCGAACGTTCGAGCTGCTCCTTGTGTTTCTGGTCTGCTATCCAGGAATCGATGAGTCTGACCGCCACCTTGGCCAGCGGTTTGACCAGCTCCAGTTTGCCGGTGATGCCGAAGGCGGCCACGCGCCGGCCATCGACAACAATCGGACGGTTGTACCCCTCCCGGACCAGCGGATTCCGGGCGGCTTCCGCGGGGGTCACCGCATATTCATCGACCAGGCCCTGCATGATTTTTTCGGCCCCGGCGTGCCGGTCTCCGATGCGGGGCGTGTCGGTGGCGCGGACGATATAACCTTTATCGTCGTATATCAGTACCGGAAATCCGGTTTCGGCCCGGACCACCTCCATAAAGTGTTCCGCCATCTCCCAGAATTGATCCGAAAGCATCATATCCAACACTCCTCGAATGCGAATAACGCAAGCGTCGGTTTTAATAAAAAAAACAGGTGAAGCGGAGCCCTACCCACCATCTATAAGCCTATCGGGCGATAAAAAACAACGCCGTATTCCAGCACGTATTATAGGGGCCCTTGCCGGCTGCCGCTGCCGATCTGCGACCGGCCTTAAAATTATCTTGACAGAAAAAATGGCGCTGTTAATATATAACCAAACAGTTATATGGAACAGGCGGATGCACAATCTTGTAAAAGTCATGAAAGCCCTGTCTGATCCGACCCGGATCAGGATCGTCAAAATGCTCCAGCACAAAACGCTTTGTGTCTGCGAAATGCAGGCGGCCCTGGAGCACTCTCAGCCCAATGTGTCCAAACATCTCCGGATTCTTCAGGAGGCCGGTCTGGTCCAGTCACATAAGGACGGGCTTTGGGTCAACTACACCCTTGCTTCCGGAGACGGATCCAGTCCCTATGCCCGGACATTGCTTGGCAACATGAAAGACTGGTTGAAGGAAGATCCTGAAGTGAAAGTCCTTCTGGAAAAGATCAGATGCGTTGATCGGTCAACCTTGTGCCCGCGCTAAAAAATTTTAGCCTTTTATATAACCGCATGCTTATATAGTGTCCGTCCATAAATGGTCGATTTTGGTTCAGGCCAAGGCCGCAGCGATTTTGAAACCGCAGTCGTAGCCAGGCTACGTCGAGGATTTCAAAAGAGCGAAAACGCTGGCCCGGGCCGAAAGATGCCTTTTATGGATGGGTACTGATATGCCTCGTGGAGAACCTGCCATGAACACAGTAACAGCGTCAATCCGCAAAGCAACGACCGCAATCACGCCCGCCCCTGAAGCGGAATCTCTTCCGCCACCCGGCATGATTGAGTGGAAAACCATCTGGAAACCCCTGAGTCTTATTGTTGGCACGTTTGTGGTCATCTTCTGGCTTCCCATCGACAACACGCGCTTCACATCGGCGGTCATCGAATCGCTGGCCTTGACCAAGTGGTACGCCCAGGAGCATGTCCTGCTGTGTCTGGTGCCGGCCTTTTTTATAGCGGGGGCCATTGCCTGTTTCGTATCCCAGGCCGCCGTCATGAAATATCTTGGGGCCGCTGCCAGTAAAGTACTTGCATACGGAGTGGCCTCGGTTTCGGGAACCATCCTAGCGGTCTGCTCGTGTACGGTCCTGCCCCTGTTTGCCGGCATCTGGAAGCGGGGCGCGGGACTGGGACCCGCCATCGCCTTTCTCTATTCCGGGCCGGCCATCAATGTTCTGGCGATCGTGCTGACGGCCCGCATCCTGGGATTCCCCCTGGGCATCGGCCGGGCCGTGGCAGCCATCATATTCAGCATTGTCATCGGGCTTCTGATGCACTTCTTTTTCCGCAAGGAGGAGGAAGCCAAGGCCCTGGCGACGCTGCACATGCCCGAACCCGAAACAGAGCGCCCCCTGTGGCAAACAGCGCTTCATTTCGCCACGATGGTCCTCATTCTTATATTTGCCACCTGGGGGCAGCCTTCCGAATCGGTCGGCTTTTTCAATGCCGTCTTCGGTATCAAATGGTATCTGACAGGCTTTTTTGCCCTCGTCCTGGGCACCCTGATGGTGGCCTGGTTTAACGTCCGGGCCTACAAGGTGGTCCTGGCGGGGGCCGTCGTTCTGGGTCTGGCCATAATCTTCCCCCACGAGCCGCTGCTCAGCTTTGCGGCCGGGATCATCGTTTTTACACTGCTGTTGACCACCACTCGCGGTGAAACCGAAACGTGGTTTTTGTCGACATGGGACTTTGCCAGGCAGATCCTGCCGCTGTTGTT
>JAERRP010000144.1 GCA_016735415.1 Desulfobacterales bacterium
GACCGTTGAGAAGATCATCGTTCGATATCGGTGGCCCTGCGGCGTATCATATCCTAGCGCGGAGTCGTTTGAGGGAAGACGATTTCAATGCAATTTCACAAGGTGGGGTGAACGATGAGCAATGATCGAAGAAAAGTCAAACCCGGCGCCAGGAAAGCACTACCCAATGAATGTCGGCTTCACGATCGAACCCTCTGCACCGAAGGCACTCATTTTCTGTCCAAGAAGCGGTTGTACGAGGGAACGATAAAGAACATCAGCAAAGGGGGCACCTATATCCAGACGGATGGCTATTTCACCGTGGGGCAGGAAATCACGGTGGCGGGCCCCTTTGAATCCGACGGCCGGGAATGCAAGCAGCAGGGCGCCATCGTTCGCAAAGATAGACGCGGTATCGGCGTAAAATTCAAGAGGGTGTTCTGGTAGCATTCTCAGGAGCGGCTGCCGCCACACCCTTGCCGACAAATCCCCCTTTTATTGACAGCCTGATTGTTTTTCTGGAGGGGCTCCTCACCTGTACCCGCAACCTTTAAACCGTGCCCAGCAACGGTCGGGCACGCAATGGGAGTTCAGAACATGACACGACCGAACGCATTCAAAGCACTCGTCGTCACCGAAACCGAAGATAAGAAATTCGTGCGAAGCATCGAAACCAAAAAGATCGATGACCTGCCGGAGGGAGAGGTAATCGTCAAGGTCCACTACTCTTCGCTCAATTACAAGGATGTCCTGTCGGCCACGGGCAACCGGGGGGTTACCCGGAACTATCCCCACACCCCGGGCATCGACGCTTCCGGAGTGGTGGTCGAAAGTGCGGCGGCGGCTTTTAAACCCGGTGACGAAGTCATTGTCACGTCTTACGATCTGGGTATGAACACCTCCGGCGGTTTTGCGCAATACATCCGGGTTCCGGCCGATTGGGTCGTGCCTTTACCAACGGGGCTCAGTTTGCGCGAGGCGATGATCTACGGCACGGCTGGTTTCACGGCGGCCCTCTCCGTGTGGCGTCTGGTCGAAAATGGGGTCAGGCCCGACGATGGCGATATCCTGGTCTCGGGGGCCACTGGCGGTGTCGGCAGTATCGCCGTGTCGATTCTGGCCCAAAGCGGCTATGGGGTTGTGGCCGTCAACGGTGTCGCGGATGAAACCGAGTACCTGAAACAGATCGGCGCCAAAGAGGTCATCAGCATCGCGGAGGCCACGGACACAAGCGGACGTCCCATATTGAAAAACCGTTGGGCGGGCGGCATCGATACGCTGGGCGGAGAGATCCTGGCCACCACCATCAAAACCGTCAATTACGGCGGCACCGTAACCTGCTGCGGCAACGCGGCCTCGCCCGATCTGCCCTTGAATGTCTACCCCTTTATCCTCCGGGGCGTGACCCTGGCCGGCATAGACTCCCAGAACTGCCCCGTGGCGGTCCGCAAAACGATATGGGCGAAAATCGCCACAGATTGGAAAGTCGACTGGCTGGAAACGCTGACCACGGAAGCGTCCTTTGCCGATCTGGACCAGAAAATTGAAATGATGCGTCAGGGCCGGCACAAGGGCCGCACCATCATCAATATTGGGGCGGCATGACCATTGCCCGGCCCGTCTTCACCCGAAAGACCCCGTCGCGATTTGATCCTGGCCCCCGTGCTGGCCGGACGTATGCTGCTCGGTTCCGGACGGCGCTGTTTTCAACCGGGGCAACCCATTAGGCGGATCGCGGCACCGGTCCCCGACACGATATGGTATCGCTATACAGCCTGATTATTTTTTTCTTTATTCTGGTTGTCTTCTACTCAGCGGTGACGCTGGCGTTGTCCATCAGCGCCTGGTTCCAGCGGTGGGTTGCCAGGAGGCAAGTTTCGGCACATGCTGCCTTAAGGCAGATCGAGAATAGAACCGATCACATGAAGCAAAAGGCATTCAACATATCGGTCGTTCTGGTTTTATTCTGCATCACCCCCTTTGTGATCATCTACCTCATGGTCTTCCGATGACCATCGCTTTCAGCCATGCTGGCATTGATCACCTCCACCCACTAAAGATACTCACGCCAGCGGGCCTCCGATTTCCCTCCAGGCCTTGATGCCCCCCTGGACGAATTTGACCCGGCACTGTTTCCGGGCGAGTTGATCGGCAATCGATTGACTCACACCACCGCCTTTCACGCAGTAGACCACAATGTCTTGATCGGTAGGGACGGTGGCGAGCCACTCGTTCACCCTTTCCGGATCTTGCCATCTGGCCGGGATTATTTTTTGAGGAGATCCAGCGAAATCCGCTTTTCGGCGGACATCGAGCACGCGGATATTGGTCTGGGCCTTTATCATATTTTGTAGATCCTGCGCTGTAATTGATTCCACCATCGGCGTAACCTCCCGTTTGTTTTAACCTGATTGAAAGTGGATTTAAAGTACCACCTGATACCAGAGAAAACCCAGCAAACCCGAAACGGCGATGACGGTCAGCATGCCGATTTTAAACCATTGAATCGCGGCGAAGGCCGCCAGTCCGACGAGGGCCGCAAACCCGTTGAAGTGGCCTTGACCCGGGATGAGCACCTGCAGCCCGAACCAGACGGCCAGATTGAGAACGATTCCCACCACAGCGGCCGTGATACTCGAAAGAGCGGACGAGAGCCGGGTATTGCTGCGAAATTTTTCAATGTAGGGGCCGCCCAGAAAAATAAACATGAAGCCGGGCAGGAAGGTAAAATAGGTGGCCACCAGCGAGCCGACCAGACCGCCCATGAACGGACTTAAACCGCCCGCATGGTTCCAGCCGGCCATGAACCCCACAAATTGAACGACCATGATGAGCGGGCCCGGTGTGGTTTCGGCCAGCCCCAGGCCGTCGATCATCTGGGGGCCGGAAAGCCAGGCATACTGTTCGACGCCGGCCTGGGCGATGTAGGCCAGGACGGCATAAGCCCCCCCGAAGGTCAGAAAGGCGGCTTTGGTGAAAAAAATCGCTTCGGTATAAAAAACGCGGTGGGCCACCAGGAAGCCCAGCACGGCAACCGGCGCCAGCCAAAGGAGCCCGAAAGCGGCCACGATAAGCAGGTTGCGTTTGCTCGAAGGGTTGATGTGACAGGTGTCTTCGTCTTCGCAGATTTGAACGTAACCGGCATCGAAATCAGCGGCATCCTTGCTCCGTATGATATCGAAGCGGGCCGGCAGCAGATAACTGCCCGCCAGACCGATGGCGCCGGCACCCAGAACGATGAGGGGAAAGGGGATTTTCAGAAAGAAGATGGCGATGAACGACACGGCCGCAAGGCCTACCATGATGCTGTTTTTGAGCGCTTTTTTTCCGATCTTGAAAACAGCGGCCACCACGATGGCCATGATGGCCGCCTTGAGGCCGTTGAAGATCGCAGCGATCCAGGGCACCGTTCCATAGGCGGCATAGACATAACTCAGCCCCAGGAGGATGAAGACCGAAGGGATCACGAAAAAGGCCCCGGCCACGATGCCGCCGGGCAATCGGTGCAGCAGCCAGCCGATATAAGTGGCCAGCTGCTGGGCCTCGGGTCCGGGCAGAAGCATGCAGTAGTTCAGCGCGTTTAAAAAGCGCTCGTTGCTGATCCACTTTTTCTGTTCGACCAGTTCGTGATGCATGATCGCGATCTGGCCGGCGGGCCCGCCAAAGCTGATCAATCCCAGCTTGATCCAGAACCGGGTGGCCTGCCAGAATGACGGCCGCGGCGTGAAGACATCGTTTTCCTGATCTTCGGAAGCGGTTGGATTTATTTCGCGGTTATCCAGCATATTGCTATTTCCCACAAGTTTGACAGATGTCGCGGTTAACGATATTCACGATCGACCAATAGGATGTGCATCATTTTTTCGGCTTCAAGTACCTTGCCATCACGGCGTTGCCCATACGGCATGGGCCCGGGCGGTTTCAGGCTGAATACCCATGTTCAGTGTGCTGACAGGCACATGGATGAAATGAGCCTGATCTGCGATCGCTGTCAGTCTTTTCAAAGACCGATTGTCATGCCGGGCGGCGGAAATCAGTTGACGAAGGCCGGCTTCGGTCGGTAATAAGCTTGTGAGGCGGCGGGCCTGGGTCACAGGCGTTCAACGGCGATATCGCCCGGAGCAAAGACGGTGGATAAGATCATCATTAAAAAAATGAGTGGTGTGCTCACCCATGAGCGGGTCATGCGTCTCGTCAGGGAACTGGCCGTTGATGCCGTCAGCCATCCGGATCGTCATATTCTGATCGACTACCGGGATACGACCGTTTCGGATAAAACCATGCTGGACATCATGAAAATATCCTCGGAAATCAAATCTTTTCAATCCTTCTTCCACGGCAAAGTGGCGACGGTGATTCCGCTCGGCGACAAACGCTATGCCGTCACGAATAAAATGAAGGCCTGCCTGGTGATCATGGGGTTTCAGTACGAAGTCTTTACCGATTACGATGAGGCCCTGACCTGGCTCAAGAGTCCCTGAGCAACTGCCTGTCCCCCACCGTAACCGTATCTTTACGCGAACCCTAAGCGTGAAAGATCTTCCGGCGGGCACAGGTTCGCCCGGGAATTGGTGCCGGGGCAGGACTTCGTGCTGTGGGGATTATCAGGGGATCGGGGCGGCCTACCAGAGAAATCGAACGCCGGCGCCGGACGGGGTCGTCCGTGTGATTTCTCCGCTAATTTCCATGCCGCTCTGACTGTTGCGAAAATGGAAGTCAATATGGAGCCGCTCACCTTCGGTCAGCGGTGTCGCGGTTTCGAAAAACATGCCATGGGCGCTGATGTCGATCACTGTTCCCAAGCCGGCCCGCGCGCCGGTTCGATAGGCCAGGGCGGTCGGGTAGGGCATCCGGTTGGAATGCCGCCGGTCTGTATTTGCGACTGGACCACGGGGTACGAATGTCATGTGATTGCCTCATGGGTTCTCGGTGATGGGTTAAGTTGTGTCCGATGGATGATAAGGTCAACTACAGCAGTAATCGTGCCAATATGTAGGTCCTCCGCTGCGTCCGGGACGTACGGTGTCAATCTCAGGGCTCGCGCAAAAATAAAGTACATTTTAAGCGCCGATGCATCCCGCCCGGCGGCGTTGCGAAAGCTCGGAACAGGCCGGTTGTTCCTGCGCTTTCACGCCTTGTACCGACGGGCGCCTCAACGCTGAACTTTGTGAATTTATTTTTGTGCGAACCCTAAGAGGACCAGGCCCCTGCCAGGCGCCGCCGGTCGGTTCCGGCTTGAATGCCGGCGCAGGGGCGTCAACCAAGTTTTCAAAAATTGTCGCCCATCCGTCTATGGCTTTGACACCACCCTCCTGGTTTGGATGTTTCCTTCCGCACTTTCCAATGCCGTGTTGATTCCCTTCAGTCCCGCGACCTGATCGCTGATTCCATCGAGACGGTCATGCAGGCTCAGTGGTACGACGCCAATATTGCTCTGCCGGGCTGCGATAAAAACATGCCCGGCGGCCTGATCGCCATGGCCCGTGTCAATCGGCCGGCACTGATGGTTTACGGGGGCACCATCCGGGCCGGCGATCTCGACGGCCAACCCCTGGACATCGTGTCGGCGTTTCAGAGCTACGGCGAATACCCGTCCGCCCGGCGCAAAGCCTGGAGTGCACCCCCTAACAAAGCGACCCGGGGTACACTTTTCAAGTATATCAAAAACGTCAAGTCGGCATCGGAAGGATGCGTCACCGACGAGTAGAAAAAGAAGTGTCCGTTCGCACTGAAAATGGTCCGCTAAGGGCTCGCGCAAAAATTAATTAGCAATTTTAAGCGTTGAGGCGCCCGCCCGGCAAGGCGTAAAAGCGCAGGAATAGCCGCCCTATTCCGAGCTTTGGCAACGCCGCCGGGCGGGATGCATCGGCGCTCAAAATGTGCCCCTTGAAGACTGCAAAAAGACAATGAAAAAAATTACAAAAACGCGCCGGCCTGATCATTATCTGGAGC
>JAERRP010000808.1 GCA_016735415.1 Desulfobacterales bacterium
GCAGATACGACGGTGCCGGGTTTGTGGCCGAAGGTTTGTCGGAATCCGAGGGCCTGGGCGTGGCCGGCATGAAAGAGCGTGCCAATCTGGTCAACGGCCGGCTCGAAGTCGTGTCCGCGCCCGGCAAGGGCACGCGCATCCGCTTTACGGTGAATATGCCTGAAGAAACAAGGGGGGCGACATGATCCGGGTTCTGCTGGCCGACGACCACAGCATTGTTCGCGCCGGGTTGCGGCGTATTGTTGAAGAGGACGGATCCATGGAAGTGGTGGCCGAAGCTTCCGACGGCAAGGAAGCCATCCGGAAGGTCGCCGCCAGTCAGCCGGATGTGGCCGTGGTGGATATCTCCATGCCCGGCTTCGACGGGCTGGAAGTTGTCAGCCGCCTGAAAGATTCCCACCCCGACCTGCCGGTTTTAATTCTGACCATGCACGAAGAGGCCCAATACGTCGTGCGGGCCATCGAAGCCGGGGCCATGGGGTATCTGACCAAGCAATCGGCCCCCGAGCAGCTGGTAACCGCCATCCGTAAAGTATACCGCGGCCACCGCTATATCACCGAGGAGGCCTCCGAGGCACTGGCCCTGCGCATCGCCAAGGGAGCCCGCGGCAAGACCCCGTTGGATTCCCTGTCCATGCGCGAGCTGCAGGTCCTGCGCCGCCTGGGCATGGGCCACACCAACCGGGAAATCGCCAGCGCCTATAACATCAGCATCAAAACCGTCGATACCTATCGCGCGCGGCTGCTCAAAAAACTGAACCTGCGCAACAATGCCGAACTGATTCGATTTGCCATTCAGAACAATCTGATAGCGCCCTGATGCTGGTTCAAAAAAATCGCTGCGGACAGCCACTGCTTGATTTTGTAAGAAAAATCCTTACATAAAAATCCGAAATCCTCTGATTGACCACACATCATCATTTGGCTAAAGCTGCAAATTGCCGGATCCGATCCACAGAATGAATGCCTTTCGGTTCATCGCAACACAGCCACAACGGCATGTCCTGCGGTGAATGGCAAGCGTCACCCGGGGACCGGTCATGGCGGGAGGATATACTGGCGTGCAATTTTCTTATCTTTATCCCTATTGTTAAAGGAGGCTCTTCATGAAAAAATTTTTTCCAGTCATTCTGGCCATCAGTATCGCTCTGATCCTCACAATGGCCGTTACCGGCCCGGTATACGCCAAAAAGCTGATTATTTTTGCCGGCGGTCCGGCCGGCGGCACCTTCCAGGTTGTGGCCCAGTCCATCGCCACCTATAAACCTGTCAAGGCCCTGGATTACAACATCAAGGTTCAATCTTCCGGCGGTTCCACCGAAAACCTGCGCAAAGTCAACTCGGGCAAAGCCCACTTCGGCACCGTCTATTCGGGTCACGTCTATGCCGGCCGCAACGGCCTGATGGTCAACGACCCCAAGAAGTACGAAAACGTCCTGGCCATGGCCTACCTCTATGAAGCCCCGGCCCAGCTCGTGGTGCGCAAAGGTGCCGGCATCAAGAGTGCCAAGGATCTGGTCGGCAAGAAAGTCGGCGTCGGCAACGCCGGATCGGGTGCTTACTCCTACTGTGAAATGTTCTTCACCCATCTGGGCATCTGGGACAAAATCACACGCAACGCCATGGGCTACAATGCTGCGGCCGATGCCTTCGGTAACAAACAGCTCGACGCCTTCTGGCTGTTCACGGCCTACCCCAGCAGCGCTGTAATTCAGGCCGCCACCATGAACGAGATCGAACTGGTGGACCTGGATGCGGATGCCAAAAAGTTCGGCTTCTATGACAAATACAAGAACTTTGTGGCCTGGGAAATCCCGACCAGTGATGGCAAGTATCGCGGCATCGACAAAAACGTCGGTTCCTTTGTGGACACCACCCTGCTGGTGGCCAATCCCAAGACTCCGGAAGATCTGGTCTACGGCATGCTGAAAGCCATCTTCACCCCCGACGGCCTGGCCTGGATGGTCTCCCAGAAGAAGACCTTCAAAGCCATGAGCGTTGACAAAGGCACCAAGGGCATTGCCACCCCGCTGCACCCGGGCGCCGAGAAATTCTGGAAAGAAATGGGCATTATCAAGTAGAACTTGGAAAATCGCACCAGCGGGGCCGTGCCGCCGCACGGCCCCGCCACCATTCAGGGATGG
>JAERRP010000157.1 GCA_016735415.1 Desulfobacterales bacterium
GATGGTAACGGCGGCCAGGGCGTCGTCCATCGGGGTGACCGCATGCCCGAAACGCCGGATACCCCTGCGCTCCCCCAGGGCCGCATCCAGCATTTCGCCCAGAACGAGACCGACATCCTCGACGGTATGGTGAAAATCCACATCAATATCCCCCTGGGCCGCAAGGGTCAGATCGAGAAAGCCGTGGGCCCCCATCAGGGTGAGCATGTGATTGAAAAAACCGATGCCGGTCTGGATCTTGGTTGCGCCGCGGCCGTCGATGTTCAAACGGGCCGTGATGCGCGTCTCCTGGGTGATGCGTTCAAGCTCGGCGGTACGTTTCATCCCCTTGTCCTTCATGTCGATGGTCGTTAGCATTTCCAAATTTGATCTGAAGGCTGAATTTAGTACAATGGATAAAAACAACAAGTCAAGGGAGCAGATCCATCCCATCTTCTTCCAACGATAGTAAAAACCGGAGGCCCCTATGTCGGCATTATCGATAAACGACCCCGAGGTCGCCGCCCTGGTCGCGGCGGAAGCACAACGATTGAAAACCACGATCGATCTGATCGCCGCCGAAAACCATCCCCGGCCGGGCATTCTCGAGGCCCAGGGGTCGGTCTTTGCCGTAAAGGCCGCCGAAGGTTATCCCGCTGCCCGTTATCACGCCGGCTGCGCTCATGCCGACGCGCTGGAGAATCTGGCGATTCAACGCTGCCGGTCGCTCTTCGGGGCCGATCATGCCAACGTACAACCCCACAGCGGTGTTTCGGCCAACTGGGCGGTTTACTTCGCGGTCCTCTCACCGGGAGACCGCATTCTCTCGATGCGGCTTTCCCACGGTGGTCATCTTTCCCACGGCGCGGCGGCTTCCGCCACCAGTCGCTGTTTCCGCTTCGAGCATTACGGGGTGGATCCGACAACCGAAACCATCGACTATGCCGCCGTGTCCCGAATCGCCGCCCAGACAAGGCCCCGGATGCTTGTGGCCGGGGCCAGCGCCTACCCCCGTTTGATCGACTATGCCCAACTGGCTGCCATCGCCGCCGAAGTATCGGCCTATTTTCTGGTGGACATGGCCCATATCGCCGGTCTGGTCGCCGCCGGCGTCATCCCCAGCCCGGTGCCGCACGCCGATTTTGTAACCTTCACGACCTATAAAACCATGGCCGGCAGTCGCGGCGGGGTTATCCTGAGCCGGGACTGTTTTCGAAAGCAAATCGACCGCAGTGTGTTTCCCGGCTGCCAGGGAACGCCGGCCTTGAACATGGTGGCCGCCAAAGCCGTCTGTTTCAAACTGGCGGCCCACGCGAATTTCCGGTCCCTTCAAAAGCAACCCGTTGCCAACGCCCGCCACATGGGCAGGGCTCTTAAGCTGCGCGGCTACCGACTTGTCACCGGCGGGACCGACAACCACCTCGTATTGATCGACCTGCGCCCCCGTGGCCTCAGCGGCGAACAGGCGGAAAAGGCCCTCGCATCGGTCGGCCTGATCGCCAACCGCAACCCGATTCCCTTCGACGGCACCGATCCCGACCACGCGGGTGGATTGCGCCTCGGCACGCCGGCCATCACCGCCCGCGGCATGCAGGACGACGAGGTTGCGCTTATCGTCGACTGGATTGACCATCTATTGAAGCAACCGGGCAACGACGGGATTCGCCAATCCGTTGCGGCAGGCGTTGTGGATCTGTGCCGTCGTTTTCCGTTGCCGCAATAAATAAACTCGATTTCGCCTGATGATGATAAAGGGTGCTTCAATGCGGGTCGCCCCGCTATGATTCAGGGCCACCGGACTTGATACAAAGGTACGGCAGTGTTAACAGCAAGACAACATCTCTCCGACGAATAGATCAGCGTTCGCGCAAAAAAAATAAATTCACAATTTTCAGAGTCGAGGACCATGCCCCTGCATCCGACATGTCATCTGCCTGCCCCGATCAAGACACCCTGAACCATGAACCTGTGAGCGCCGAGCGAGTGGATCGGCGCCGCGTGTTGCCATATCGAGCCGCTGTAATACGCACCAGACCCATCGGATGTTCACCTCCAATCCAGCCACCCCGTCGTCTACCAGATTGACATCGGTCCGGTAGGACTATCTACCATCTATACAATCTATAATCAGTCATTAACTGGTGTGAAATACCTCATCGGTACGAAAAAAGCGCAGATAGCGGTGTTGCGGTGTTTTGCAAATTGCCACAGAGATGATGAGAAAGCTGGCACGTTTTCTGCTTTTAAGGAAAAAGGGGTTGGCCCCTCAGTGAGCACTAATTCAATGACGACAATCAAATTCAATTACGCCTAATAGGGAAAACCCATGCACCAACCCATTGCCCGGGAAAATGACTTCGATCAGGGTCGACAATTGAAATCCGAACACAAACCTTCAACCTGTCCATGGTGTGGTTCCCGGCGAATCGCTATCGTTTTGGGCGGCATGCCTGTGTATATCCCTGAGCTGGAAAATGACCTGGACAGCGGCCAATCGGAAACCGGCAATGGGTCTAACGCAAAGAATACGCCGTCCTGGCAGTGCACCGAATGCGGCGCACAATTTTTCCGTGAACCGCAATTGCTTGAAAAAAAAACCTGAGGCCACCTCTCAGCCACCCTCCTTCCAGGAAACCACCTCAAATAATAATATAGCCTGCTGTATTTCTTTCAGTAAATATCACTCTTCAAGCCGTCGGCTAAATAGACGAAACGTCGTCATGCCGAACGTATCCGGCATCCATCCCTCACCTGGATTCCGACTTTCGCCGGAATGCCAACCCGCCGGCCGGCGCAACATTGCCCAAAGTCCGTTGCTTCAATCGACCCGGCCGTGTACCCGTTTTGGACAAGTGGGATAAACCTCCACCATCTGCCGGCGGGAGCCTCCGATGCCCTGAAAATCATTTCGGTTTTGCAAGTGATCTTGCGAACGGGGATGAATTGAGCTAGAACGCTTCACAATCAATCGCTTGCCAGGTGAACTCAACCGGGAGGGCTGAATGAAAGTTATCAAAGTCGGCGGCGGATGCCTGAAAGGCCCCAAAACCATAGCTGAAATTGTAACGCTGATGGCCCATCGCGGCCGGGGCCATGTTTTCGTGGTATCGGCCTTGAACGGCATCACGGATTTGCTGATCGACAGCATGTCGACGGCCTTGATGGACGAAGAGGCCATCCCCGGCCTGATTGGCCGCCTGAAATCCCGCCATCGCCAGGTCGCCCGCCATATCGTCCAGGATAAATCGGCTTTGAAAACCTACGATCGCGATCTGAACAAGAGCCTGAGCCGACTGGAACGCCTCTTTTACGGGTTGAACTTTACCCGCGAGATCACGCCCCGCTTAACGGACGTGACCAGCAGCTTTGGTGAACGGCTCGCGGCCCAGCTTCTATCTGCCGCCCTGCGCAGCCGCGGCCTTTCCGCGACCTACCGGCTGCCGCATAAAATAGGCCTTATCACCGACGGAAAATTCGGCGATGCCACCGCCGATTTGACCAAAACCCGCCGCAACTTCAAACATCACCTGGCACCCCTGCTGGGTGAAGATAAAATTCTTTTTGTGCCCGGCTTTTTCGGGGTCAGCGCAGACGGCGACATCACCACTTTCGGCCGCGGCGGGAGCGACTATTCCGCCGCCGTTGCGGCCGTTGCCCTGAAAGCCGAGGTACTCGAAATCTGGAAGGACACGGACGGTTTTATGAGCGCCGATCCGCAACTGGTGCCCGAAGCCGAACTCATCCCGGTGCTCTCCTACGAAGAAGCGGCTGAACTGGCCTATTTCGGCGCCAAAATCCTGCACCCCCGCACGGTCGAACCGGCCCGCCAGAAAAGAATGAAAATCACCATCAAAAACACGCTCAGGCCGGATGCCCCCGGCAGCGAAATCAGAGCGCGCAGCCCGCGAACCGGACGCATCATCAAAAGCGTGGCCCACGACTGCGATATCGGCATTCTCAAGGTGCATGCCTCCGGCGTCGGCGCCCGGCCGGGTATCCTGGGGCAGGTGTCCGGTGCGATTGCCGCCGGCGGCATCAACATCAAATCCGTCGTCACCTCGCAAACCTGCATCAGTCTGCTCCTGGCCCGCAAGGACCTCGCGCCCGCCCGCGAGGCGCTCATGGGCATTCGCCCCCGACCTTACCGTAAAATCGACGCGCTGGCGGACGTGGCCCTGATCGGCATTGTGGGCGACGGCATTCAACACCGGTCAGGTATCGCGGCGCGCTGTTTCACGGCCGTGGCCAACTGCCGGGTCAACGTGGAAATGATCTCTTTCGGCCCTTCGCGGGCTGCGCTCTATTTTCTGGTGAAAAAGAAGGATCTGGAAAGTGGGGTCAATGCCATCCACAGCACCTTTTTCAGCACCCCCCGCTGCAACCGGACCGGATAGGATATCAGCCCCGGAATTAATGCCAGGGGATGAAAAACAGCACCGATGCGCCAATTGACATCCTCTCCATTCTGGGCTAATGGGAAGCGCACTGACCAGACCACCGGCGCCAGGCCGGCTTTCCGACCTAATTTGCAGGCCAGTAGCTCTAATTGGTAGAGCATCGGACTCCAAATCCGAGGGTTGGGGGTTCGAATCCCTCCTGGCCTGCCATTTCAACCCCTTTTATCATCAAAGAAGATTTCCAGGGATACAATCCTTTCAACACCTTCACGATCCGGGTCCACACCCTGGAACGCAATCGCGACTTCTCCCTCGTCTTTACGTCGAACAGGGCCTTCGCATGGTTCGGTTTTGACCCGGCCGCAGGGCCACCGCCTTCGACCACCCGGGCATCCTTCCAGGCATCTGTCAGAAATCAATAGATTTACAATAATACCAAACTCTTGTCTGATTTGGATACATTGAAATAATCGCGATTTTCAGGTAAGATGGCAAACATGTGGATGGGGCATCCGGTTTTCTTTCAAGGACGATCGTCTGTGTGCATCGAGGGGTATTCATGAAAAGTCGTTTTGCGGCCGCTGTTTTGCTTTTCCTGTTGCTTTGCACTTGGACCGCCACAGCTAAAAGCGATGATCCGGCGGTCATCCAAACCGCCCGCGTTCTCAAGAGCGGGCGCTACGAAGCCGCTCTCATCAAGCGCCAAACAGGCCCCGACCAGAAGAACCGCCGCAATCTTTACGAAAAATTCAGGTTTGTAGACGATTCCACCC
>JAERRP010000307.1 GCA_016735415.1 Desulfobacterales bacterium
CAGATTTTTTTTAGTGGGCCCCAATGGGGAGCTTTTCACAGGTCCGGTATCGATTTCCGCGGCCTGCTTGCCAAGGCTTGCCAGCAGATCAGGACAGCACCATGAAAAAGGGCATATGCATCGTTTGCGGCCTGGCCGCCATGGTCTTTGGCTGTGCCACCCAACAGGACGTTGTGACCCTCGACAGCCGTACGATTTCGCTGGAACGCAAGTATGACGATCTCCAGCAGAAGTATGCCGCCATCGAGGAGCATTTCAGTGTCTACGGGCAAACCCGTAACCAGAAGGACCAGAATCTTCGCGACCAAAGTGCGGGTATACGGGTGGAAGTCCGTCGTATCCGAGAAGATCTGCAGGCGCTCAAAGGGCGTCTGGAAGAGATCGATTTCCAATCCCAAAAGGTCATTTCCGATCTGGACATCCGGTTGAAAGCCCAGGAAAAGCGTCTGGCCAAGATGGAGGCCTATCTCGATGTACGGGCCTCGTCCGTTGCGGGCGCCACTGCTTCAGGCCGGATTCCGGACGCTAAGGCGGCCTCGGAGGATGTGGTCCTGTACACCCAGGGCAAGCAGGCTTTCGATCGGGAGGACTATGACGGTGCACGCACCGCCTTTGAAAAGTTGTTGAAGAGATTTCCCAAATCGGACCAGGCCGACAACGCCCAGTTCTGGATCGGCGAGACCTATTTCCGGCAAAGCTGGTACGAAAAGGCCATCCTGGAGTATCAGAAAGTCATTGAGCTTTACCCCAAAGGCAACAAGGTGCCAGCGGCCTTGCTCAAGCAGGGCATGGCCTTTACCGCCCTCGGCGACAAAGACAACGCCGCATTGATTTTCAAGGAACTGATCGGCCGTTTCCCGAAATCGTCCGAGGCCAAAGCCGCCGCTCAGAAATTGAAACAATAGCGGACTCCTTCGGCCGTTAGCGCGGCCGGCTGACCGCCGGCACGATCTGCTCACCCTTTTTTTTATGCTGCTTACCGGCATCGGCATGTGAGGCGAAAATTTCCTGGCAACGAAAGTAATCGGCGTTGATCCCGGCCTGGCCGCCACGGGTGTGGGGATTGTGTGGGGAGAGCGGATGCGCGTCGATGGATTCGCCTTCGGCAGCATAACGACCCCCCAAAGCGACCCTCAGGCCCGGCGCCTGGAGCGGATCTATACCAAATTGCTCGACATCCTGCGGCGTGAAACACCCGACGTAATGATTGTCGAAGATGTCTTCTCACTGGAAAAATACCCCAAATCCGGGATCACACTGGGTAAAGTGACGGGCGTTGTTCTTCTGGCCGGATGCCATGTCGGCGTTGACATTCGAGAAATACCCGTAAGAGAGGCCAAAAAGGCATTGACCGGCAACGGGAACGCCAGCAAACGTCAGCTTGAAAAAGCCGTGCGCCACACATTGAAGCACGATCAACCGATTCGTCCCGACCATGCCTCGGACGCCCTTGGTCTGGCGTTGATCGGGCTTTATCGTCAAGGGGCGATAGCCCCAGGGCCGCGGAAAAAATAAATGGCCCCATCCGGCTTGACTGTGGCCCGGCGACGGCGTTGCGTCATGGCCCCATACAACCCGTATGAAACCAAACCATCGACGCGCTTTGGTTCCGAACCAAAATCCGGCGCCCTCTCAGTTTAATGTATTTTTTTCTGCGGCCCATGAACCGGCTTTCGGGGATGAACACGTGATCGCATATATTCAAGGCGCTCTCTTCAAAAAAGATGAAGATCGCGTTATGGTTCTGGCCAATCAGATCGGCTATGAGATTCTTCTGCCGGCCGTGGTGATGAAAACTTTGCATGACAAAGCCGTGGGGGACGAGGTGTCCTTTCATATTTTCTACCACCAGACCGAGCGTCAGCCCAAACCGACTTTGATCGGCTTCAACATGGAAATCGAAAAAGAATTTTTCCAACGCTTTATTTCGGTGGAAGATATCGGACCGCTGAAAGCCGTGAAGGCGCTGAGCGCGCCGGTGCGCGATATCGCCCGCGCGATTGAAGAAAAGGACATCAAGGCCCTGCGTCAGCTCAAGGGCATCGGCAACCGTACGGCCCAGAAGATAATCGCGACGCTGACCGGTAAAATGGACAAATTTGCGCTGATCCGCAAAGGCGAGGAATCGCCGCCGGCCGCGGGCGAAGATTTTTCCCGCCTGGTGCTGGGCGTACTGACTCAGCAACTGGGGCATAAATCCGCAGATGCCAGGCGAATGGTGGCCGAGGCCCTGAAGCGCAATCCCGCCATTGCCAACCCCGAAGATTTGTTCGATGAAATTTATCGTGGTGAAGAATTCGCATGAGTGACGATATTCTAACTTATTCCTCCGACCGCAAAGGGGTTTTGACGGCCAAGGAAACGCCGCAGGACAGGGAATCCGAGATTTTGTCACTGCGCCCGGAGACCATTGCGGATTATGTCGGTCAGGAAAAAACCGTCGAAACGCTGCGGATAGCCATTGAAGCGGCCCGATTGCGCAACGAGCCGATCGATCACGTCTTGTTTCACGGCCCCCCTGGGCTGGGCAAGACGACCCTGGCCCATATTATCGCCAACGAAACCGAGGGGCAATTGACGGTCACCTCGGGGCCGGCCTTAGAGAAAGGCGGCGATTTGATCGGGGTCCTCACCCACCTGCAAGAGGGCGATATCCTGTTTATCGACGAAATTCACCGTACGCCCAAAACGGTGGAGGAACTGCTCTACCCTGCCATGGAAGATTTTGCCATCGACTTTGTTTTTGATAAGGGCGTTCATGCCCGCAGCCACCGCTACCGGCTGCGGCACTTCTGCCTGGTGGGGGCCACGACGCGGGTGGGTCTGCTTTCGGCCCCCCTGCGCGATCGTTTCGGCCTCATTCGCAGCCTCGATTTTTATGAATTGGAAGACCTGATCAGGATCACCCGCCGGTCGGCTGTGCTTCTGGACGTGCCCATCGACGACAAGGCCGCCACTGAACTGGCCCGTCGCAGCCGCGGAACCCCCCGGATCGTCAACCGGCTTTTAAAGCGTGTGCGGGATTACAGCCAGGTCCGGGCGGACGGGCGCATTACCATCGCGACTGTCGATGCCGCCCTGGCACTGGAGGGCGTGGACGACCAGGGTTTGACCAAACTCGATCGGCGCTATCTGCGCACGATTATTACATATTACAAAGGCGGGCCGGTGGGTATTGAAGCCCTGGCGGCAACCCTTCAGGAAGAAACGGACACACTGGTGGATGTGGTCGAACCCTACCTCTTGAAGATGGGGTTTCTGATGCGAACGTCATCCGGGCGCAAAACCTCCGAATCCGCTTACCGGCATATGGGCATCACCACGCAACAGCCGGGCCTTTTTTAATCGCGGCCAGGCCAAACGGTCGGTTCGGCCGGGATACCGGAGGGGGCATGACGGTCATCAGCCTGATGACGGACTTCGGCGAACAGGACGAATACGTGGGGGTCATGAAAGGGGTGATCCTGGCGGCGGCCCCCGAGGCCCGCATCGTGGATCTCTGCCATCGGATTGGGCCGCAGGATGTTGCCGGGGCGGCTTTCATGATCGAAGCGGCCTTCCGCTATTTTCCGCCCCGTACCCTGCATGTGCTGGTGGTGGATCCCGGCGTGGGCGGGATGCGTCGGATTTTGTATGCCGAAGCCGGCGATCACCGCTTTCTCTGCCCGGATAACGGTCTCCTGACGATTGTCGCTCAACCGACAGGGCTGGCGCAGACGCGGCAGGTTACCAACCGCGATCTTTTCGGTCCGAGCGTGAGCCGAACCTTTCATGGCCGGGATATCTTTGCCCCGCTGGCCGCCTTTTTAATCCAGGGGGGTGATCCTGCCCAACTCGGTGGCGCAACACCCCCGGAAGGGATTGAACGGTTGGCGGGTTGGATACCGCAATTCAGCGGTGACGGCCCTGTAAAAGGGCGCATCGTGTCGACGGATCGCTTCGGTAATCTGGTCACCAATATCCCTGCCGATCTGCTGGCGCGGCTGCTGGCGGATGACCCCGGACAAACATTACAGATCGATATGGGACGGCAATTGACAACCCACCTCCACAAGGCCTATGAAGAAGCCTCGCCGGGGGAGGTTCTGGCCATCATCGGCAGCCGACAGATGTTGGAGATCGCCATCAATCAAGGCAGCGCCCGCGATCATTTTCAAGTCGAAAGCGGTTGTTTCGTGACGGTCGCCGCCCAAAGATCGCCAGCGGTTAAAAACAACCAATAAGGCCGAACCGTTGGCCGTATGGCGGCGAGATGGCCGATCGGTTCGGAAAAAGCGATACTTTCAGAGAAGATGAAAGCGAACTCTCAAACATCCACAAACGAAGCCAACCGTACCGTCCTGATGGTTGACGAGCGCGGAAGCATTCGGACGATCCATAAATTTCATCAGAAGCTGCGCGTGGGGATCGCCCTGACCGTGTTTGCCATTGTGGCGGCCGCCGGTGCGGGGGGGCTCTATGTCAAAGGGCTTCAAACCCAACGGGAATTGCAACATCAAATCGATGTCTTGCGGGCACAGGTGACGGCGGCTGAACATCAGAAAGAACTCCTCCTGGCGCGGGCCGTCAAGGCCGAAGCCCGGATGGCATCCAGCGAACCAGCGCAGTCGTCGGTCCCAGGGCCGATGGTTGCGCCAAGCGTCGCCCAACCGAACGAAAAAGAGAACAAGCTTTCCCAGGTCCTTGCGGCTGGCCCGGCGCTATCCGCTGACAAGGGTCAAACGGCCAAGCCGTCAGCCCCTGAGCCGGCCGCTAAACCCGAACCGGTGATCAGTGTGTCTGTGGAAAATTTCAAGGTGGTTTACCAGGGATCGGAAAAGACCCTGTCCACCGATTTCGTCATACGCAATACCGGTACCGCGCAGGCTCAGGGCCGCGCCGTGGTGGTCTTATATTCCAAGGCCAAGGATGCCGCGCCGAAACTGACACTGCCGCCCGTGCCCCTGAGAAATGATCGACCCCGTGGCAACCGCGGCCGACGATTTTCGATCGTACGTTTCATGCGACTGAATCTTCAGCGCAAAGTTGCCGAACCCGGGCTTCGGTTTGACACGGCCGATGTTTTTGTTTTCGATATGCAGGGGAAACTGCTGCAGGAGAAAACTTTTGAGGTGGCGGTTAGCATACCGACCGAAAAGCCGCCGGCGCCGGCCGCGGCCGTTTCGCCGGACGAACCGCCGGCGCCCGGTCCGGTTGAAAATCCGGCGGCCAATTCCATTATAGCCATACCATCGAACAGCGGACAGGAGTCTCAGGGTGGCCAAAAAGAATAGTTTATCGATTATCGACGACGGCTTTGCGGTTGAAGGGATCATTGAATTCACCGGCGAACTGTTGATCCGGGGGCGTTTGAACGGCAAAGTGGCGGGTGACACGGTCACCATCGCAGAGGAAGGAACGGTCAAGGCCGATATGAAGATCAAGCGCATGACCGTGGGCGGTTGTTTCGAGGGAGAAGTCCAGGCCGAAGAAGAACTGCTCGTTCTGCCGAATGGTCAATGCCGGGGTAAAGTGATCTGCAAGAACCTGGTGGTTCAGGAAGGCGGTATCCTCAATGCCGACGTCAGCTACCTGGGCAGTCCGGGTGGCTATCATGAAAAGAAAATATCGGCGCCGACCAAGGACGTTATCGATCTGTAGGGCCCGCGAAAAAATAACCGCACATTTTACGCGCCGCTGCATCCTGCCCGGCAGGCACCTCAACACTAAAAATCGCGAACTTATTTTTGCGTGAGCCCGTTGGCTTCGAACCGACGGATGATGCTTTCGGCCTTGTCTGGCACCCCCCCGAAATTTTCGAAGGTCAGGTCCTTGAATCCGAGATCAAGGGGCTTTCGCAATGCTTCAAAGATGTGCAGATAGTTGGTGAGGATACGCTTTTCCCAAGGCAGCTGCAGTCGGTGGGCGGCGCCGCGGATGGCCTCCGGTTGGCCTTCGATTTCGACGAAATCGCCGTAAGGCAGTTGATCGACACATATCAGAGCGTCTTTCAGCCGGAAGACCTCACGTTTTTTTTCATAAATCTGGGCGTGTTGAAATCCAATCGCGCTGAGGATTTGGTGCATGCAGCCGAAGTCTTCCACGACCACCTCGAATTCGTCATAGACCTTGTAGTCCTCGTTGCCGTCCGGTCGGGGGCGTTTGAAGGTGAGGCGTGTGCGCCGGTCCTGGCGCAGGCGCAGCAGACAGTGGGCCGCCAGCAGGTGACCGGCCTGATCATCATAGCGGTAATTGGTTTCGAAAACTTCGCCTTGCGAAGCCGCGCCCTGGTCGATCAGGCGGGAGCGCAACACCGCCCGGTCGTCCAGATAGAATTTGACCTCAATTTCCACTTGATCGAGGGGCATGCGATTGAACCTTTCTTGAAACCTGACCGGGCTATACGCAAATCAGATGCCCAAGTCAAATGGGAGATGGGGTTTGCTCCCGGCGCGGCCAGCGCTCCCGGTTTTTTTGGCGGTATGGGGCCCAAAATTTTTATTGACAGCCCCATGGGAATTCATT
>JAERRP010000561.1 GCA_016735415.1 Desulfobacterales bacterium
CTGCCATCTTTATCGGCAACAGATTTATCAGCTGGGCCTTCCGGCCCCATATCCGTCCAGTACATCTTGCCAGCCGCAACATCGACTTCGATACCGTCGGGTTCAACAATAATGCCGCCGGAAGCCAGCACTGTTTCATTCGAGCCGTCCGCATTAATAACTTTGACTGCTCCAGCGCTATTGAAACTGCCGGACACAAAATAGAGTTTTTCTGTAACATTGTTTTGCGTAGTAGCCATAAGTGTTACCTCCCCTCAATGAAAGAAATAAGCCCGTTTGTTTAATGTATTTACGCCCGATCTCTTTGTTATCCGAAAAGTTTCATCCTCAAAATATCAGGCAGGTTGAGAACGCCGTCAGATCCTTCGGCGATACTGTCTCAGTGTCCAATCTAATCGACCCAGTGCAGCACATCACGAATCACCGACCATCTCGGGCCAGATTAAGATAGGTGCGCGCCTCGAGGCGGTGGTGGCGGTCATGCAGCCTGCCGAGCCGAGAGAAATCGTCTACTTCAGCGCGATTTTTCGACGGTTCCTATCGTCGGCACGACAGCGGCCCCGCCGCGCCGTCGGTGCCGCAGCCGCTGGTGTCACACGCGTGGTGCCCGTTTTAGCAGTCGAACAAGCTGGCCTGGGGCGGCGTCAGACCCTGTTGATGAACGTCGGTAGCGGCCCGCCGTCTTTTCGGGTCAAACCGTTCTCGGCCAGTCGCCAGAAGAAGCAGTCAAACATGTCCTGACCGAAGAACGGCTCGCCTCGGAACACCATTAACGGAACACCGCCGTGCCCGGTTTTACCTTTGGCCTGCCCCACTTCGGCGAACACATCGCTGTATTTCTTCGGGTTAGCTCTGACATCGGCAAGAACCGCTTCGCCGTCCATTTCGGCCCGGTTCATGTATTCGGCCAGATGGTTTGGCCAGCCGTCTACGGTGCCATCCCACATCATGTGCATCACATGATCAAGGAACTCGCCACCCTTGTCCTGCAGTTTTGCTGCCGCGGCACAACGCGTAATCAAGTAGACAAGGGGCTGGTTTAGCTCCGCCGTCGGGATGTTAAGCGTGCCGTGATAGGGCGGCCAGGTGTCCTGAATCACAACCTCGGGCCGAGGCCTGCGGAACGGGATACCAAGTCGCCTCGCCACCCGGAGTTGGTCGATCATGTCGTAGTTCCATCGGTACCACGGAACCCCCGGGAAACCACCGGACTTCACGGCGATCGGAAGCGTCGGCATGAAGTTCATTTTTACGTTATAGTACTTGTTGAGCGCTAGGATCCGGTTCAGCACAAGATAGCAGTACGGGCTGCGCATTGACCAGTAGAGGTCGTATTTCAGCGGGTTCTTTGCTGTGACCCCCGCAGTCAGCGGCGTAGGCATTTTCACTTTTGGCGGGTGCACGCCATCGGTGTAGTGATCCGAGATATAAGTCTCGGGAAGGGGGCTCTCCGATCCGCGCCAGGGCTGATAACGCACCTCGCCGCCTGTCTGGGCGGAGACAAGTTTCAAAGGCCCTGCAAGCGTCGCAGCAGTCAATGCTGCACCCGCAATCAGCAGATTGCGGCGGTTCATATTTTCGGGGCCGATCTTTGGGTCTTGGTTTTCGTTCTTCATGAGCATTCTCCTAATTCTGGTTGGTAACTGCCGTTTAGTCTCTCTGCGAGGCTGGAAGAAAAATGTTGTTTCCAGGTTTTCGCGTCAAGCCGTTCTGTTCCAACGTCCAGAACAATTGATCGAAGCGGTTCTGCCACGGGAAAGGTTCCTGACGGAATGCCGCGACCACGTCGCCTTCATGACCTGTTGCGGTCTGTCCCCTAAGATGTTTTCTTAGCTGGCCGTCATATGATTTCGCGTTGGATTTGACGTCGGCGTCCATTGCCTTGCCGTCCATTCCGGCATTATCCAATGCCTGGACAACCTGACTAGGCCAATCCTTGGTCTGGCCATTCCAAATCATCCGGTAGACGCTGTCCAAAAACGCTTCGCCCTTGTTCTGAAGCGCCGCAGCCGCAGCCAGCCGGCTAATATAATAGGCGAGCTTCTGCTTCTCTTTGCCAATGGGGGCATCAAGCGTCCGCATCCGGGGCGGCCAGACGTCCTTCACCACAACTGGCGGATTCGGGAATTCGAATGGTACGCCCATTAATTTCGCGATGCGCCGGAATTCGACGACGTTGTAGTTGTACGTGTAAGGGAAATCGCCTGTCTCGCCGGTCAATACCTCGCGCGGCAAGATTGGCCGGAAGTTCATTTTGACATTGAAGCCTTCGCCCATCGCCAGCAATCGGTCAAGCATGAGATAACCTGAGGCGCTGTTCATGCTGATGAACAAGTCATACTCAAGCAGGTTATCCTCGTTCACGATTGCGGTTAGTGGCGACGGCATTTTCTTGATCGGAGGGTGGACGTCGTCGCTGACATGGTCCGCAACCCAGTTCTGAGGCAAAGGAAGTGTGTATCCGGCCCGTGGTTGGATCCTTTTGACGGCGTCAGTCGTCTGTGCAAAAGCCATTCCGCTGGCAGAAGCCAAGGCCGCAGCACCCAGACTGGCGCCACCGGCAAGCAAAAACCTCCGTCGATTGACGTCTACCTTCGTCAGTTCTTCGGTGTCCTGAATCGTGTCTGGCAAATTCTTGTAACTCATTATAACTCCTCCTTATTTTGGGGTTGACGTTTTTATCAGCAACATCGCCTCGGTCGCTCCAGTAAACCTTTCCCCCGGGCACGTCCAGCGCGAGTTGTTTGGGTGTTGTTGTTATGCCGGTAGGGACGAGAGTTTCAACATTTTGGCCATCAAGATCGGATCTCATTATTCTGCCATCGTTGATGGCTACCGATTTGTCCGCAGCCCCTCCCAGCCCCATATCCGTCCAGTAAATCTTCCCGCCGGCAATATCGACTTCGATCCCGTCCGGTTCTATAACGTCGCTGCCGGTAGCGAGAGTTCTTTCATTTGAGCCATCTGCATTCATAACTTTGACAGCACCTGCACCGGAAAAACTCCCTGTCACGAAATAGAGTTTTGCATCATTTGCCTTGATATCCATAAGAAGAACTCCTTATCCATTGTGTTAGCGTTAACATGAGTCTACCCTTTTGCACGATCATAACGGTTTTTCTGCCATTGAACGATTCTCTTTTTTCTCCAAACCATGCAATTCAAATGGTTTCGCTATGCTCAGTCCTTTTAATGAAATAGACAGAATAAATTACCTGTTTCGATCATTGAATTCCGTCTTCACTTTTCGGCACCCCGTTTTCATCCCAGTTGCGGGCAGCGTAATATTCCCGCAGCAAAACGGCCATCTGCTCCCGGGTGATGCTTTTTTGCGTCTCGGGCAGCGCCTCGCTGCTAAAGCGCTTCGGCAGGCGATCCGCTGCGGCCGTCAGTCCCTCGCGGATGTTAAACCGTCGGGTGTTGTTCGCTATCCCCCCGGCAATCGAACGTAACTCCGTCACACTCAGTTCCAGTCCCGTAACAGCGCCGAT
>JAERRP010000626.1 GCA_016735415.1 Desulfobacterales bacterium
TGGCAGGCCGTGGCCGCGCATTTCGGGGCGGGGGGTCTCAAGCCTGACGGCCAGCTTAACCGCGAGAAGCTGGCGGCCATGGTCTTCCATGACCGCCGCTTGAAAGAAGATCTCGAACGCATCATCCATCCGTTTGTCTTCCGGCAAATGGCGGCCGAACTGACGCAGATGGCCGCAAAACAACCCGGCGCGGTCGTTATCCTGGACATTCCCCTGTTGATCGAATCCGGCCTGCACGAATCCCTGCCCACGGTTGTGCTGGTCCATGTGCCCGAAGCGGTTCAGCGGGCGCGCCTGATCCGGCGCGACGGTCTGACCGCGGCGGACGCCCGCGCTCGCATCCGGGCCCAGATGCCGATTGATGCCAAACGGGCGTATGCCGATGTTATCATCGACAATTCCGGTTCGCTGGCCGCCACCCGGCGGCAAACCCTGGCGTTGTCTCGCCGGCTGCACGCGACGGGCCCCTCCTCCCGATCGGGTTCTGATCCATGAATACGGTTTTTTCCGCGTTCGTATCCGGCGCCGTTCTGGGCTTGAGCGCCGGTTTGTCGCCGGGACCGCTCCTCACCCTGGTGATCACCGAAACCCTGCGCTCCGGTATCGCCGCCGGCATCCGGCTGGCGGTCGCCCCGCTGATAACGGATACGCCCATTATTGTGGTGGCCCTGATCCTGATGCCGCGCCTGAACGCGTCCCCGGGTGTGATGGGCGTCATCGCACTGGCGGGTGCAGTTTTCATCGCCGGGATGGCGATCGAAAGCATGACCTTCAAGGGGGCGGCGGCGGAAGAAGTGCCCGCACCGCCGGCTTCGATCTGGCGCGGGGTTTTCGCCAATGCCCTCAATCCCAACCCGTATCTCTTCTGGTTCACGGTGGGCGGTCCGCTGGTGCTGCGGACCGCCACCCGGAACTGGGCCGCGGCGGCGGTGTTCATCCTGGTGTTTTATGGCGGTCTGGTGGGTTCGAAGATCGTGCTGGCCCTGGCCGTCGGGCGTTACCGCCGGTTCCTGCAGAGCGGCGTCTATGTATGGACCTTGCGCCTGCTGGGCGGCGTTCTCCTGGTGTTTGCCGGCAAATTCCTGTGGGATGCAGCCGTTTTTTTCGGCTGGATCAATGGCTGAAACCAGCCCTCGTGAGACCTATAATGGCTGGCGGTTTTGAATTTCCTTGATGTAGGCTTTTTCGAAGCTGGTCAGCCGTCGTTTTTCGACCAAATGAATGGAATCCGGCTTGTAGTCTTTTTCGAGAAAATCATAGACCATGCCCTCTTTCAGATAGTAAAGGCGAATGCCGTCGCGGGCGGCCACATTGTACTCGTTGATGAAGTCCGGCAGGCCGTTGGCCTTCACGAACTGATCCAGCGGCTTCCGGTAGCGGCAGTTGATCATCAGGCGTTCATAACCCATATTCTTGCCGATGGGGTCCACCGGCAGGTGAAAAGCGTTGGATTGTATCTGGGTGTTCTTGTATTCCCAGTAGTCCTTGGGATTGCAGGCGGCCATACCGGCGGCCAGCAAGACAATGCTCAGTACAAATACTGTTTTTTTCAAGGGGTCACCTCGCTTTGGTCCGCGCGCGGTCAGGCATTCATCACCGTGGCGCGGCTTGGTCAGGGGGTGCGATATCCGACAAGCCGGTCGGCCTCGCGGCGCAGCCGATTCAGGATTGCCTCAACCTCCCGGCGTTTTTCTTCCAGACGCGGTCCGCGAACGTCTGCGCCAATGGTCAGCGGCCGGCCGTAAACCACAGCCACCCGGCTGAAAGGCAGCGGGATCATGGTGTGGTCCCATGTCCCGGTCAGCGTAATGGCCGGTGCCGCCGACATCACCAGGGGGATAAAAGCCACCCTCGCATTGCGGGCCAGTTGCAGCATGCCGGGCCGGGCCACGAACCGCGGCCCGCGGGGTCCGTCCAGGACGGTGGCCGCTTTGCGTGGGCCCGACGCATGCAGAAAACGGATCATGGTGCGCAAGACGGTCGCCCCGCCGCGGCTGGAAGACCCCCTCACGGCCAGGACGCCCAGGTTTTCGGCGTAACCGGCAATCAACTCGCCGTCGCGCGAACGGCTGAACATGATCATGGGCCGAACCCGGCGGTAAAACCAGACCAGAAAAAGGGCTCCCCGGTGCCAGGTGCCGCCGACCAGTTTTTCGTCCCCCAGGATGAAACGCTCGTGCACGTCCCGGCCGACGACGGTTATCCGGCAGGTGGCAAACCAGACCCGCAGGATCAGGGTGGCCCAATATACCAGAATTTGCCGGCCACGGCCATGGCCGTTTGGGCCGCGTTGGGAGGTCATCAGGCCTTTCCTCCGACCGGCTGCGGGGCCATGTTGTTTTGGGCCTGGTGGATCAGGTAGCGTGCCAGCAGATAGGCATTTTTCTGATAGGCGAAGCGATGGTTCATGGACGGCTGCTTTTCCCTGGCAAACGCACGCAGGGATTGGGTCGGCACGATTTCAACCGGCTGAAGGGGGTAGAGCTGGATCAGACCCTCCAGTTTGAAAGTGATGCCGCCCGAGGCAAAGGTGCCGATCTTCCTGCGCTGGACGATGCCGATCCGGTCCGGCCGGAAATCATCTAGGAAAACATGGGCGTCGCGCCGGAAGCGGCCCACTTCGGCGGGGTCCTCGTCGTTGCCGATTTCAAGCGGTCGCCGGCGGCTGGTCAGGTCGACAATCCGGCCGTCGTTCAGGGTTAATACCACGCAGATGGCCCGGCGGGCCGCGATCTCGATTCCACAGCAAATCATGAGGGTTTTACTTTCGGAAGTCGGCGGGCGTCAAAACGCATTCAATCAGGTATCCTTTTCAGGGATGGCCCCGGCTCTGTCCG
>JAERRP010000428.1 GCA_016735415.1 Desulfobacterales bacterium
GTTTACAATCCATTGCGATACGCCCGCGCCACCTACGACCGCTACCTTCGTGCTTTTGGACGCCGACCCAAGCAAGTGATACTGGTCGGCATGAACCCCGGTCCCTGGGGGATGGCCCAGACCGGTATCCCCTTTGGCGAAGTCAACGCCGTAAGAGACTGGATGGGCATCACCGGACCGGTCGACAAACCGCCCCGCGAACACCCCAAACGGCCGGTGGATGGCTTTGGCTGTCAACGCAGCGAAGACAGCGGTAAGCGGCTATGGGGCTGGGCCGCGGAAACTTTCGGGAGGCCGCAGGCTTTTTTCAAACGCTTCTTCGTGGCCAACTACTGTCCCCTGATGTTCATGGAGGCCGAAGGCCGCAACCGCACCCCGGACAAGCTGCCGATGGCGGAAAGGCGCCCCCTGATGGCCATATGCGATGAAGCGCTGCACCGGACGCTGCAGCATTACAAACCTGAATATGCCATCGGCATCGGGGCTTTTGCCGCCCGACGCGTTGCCGCCGCGGCCATCGATCTGGACATCATTACCGGGCGGCTGACCCATCCGAGTCCGGCCAATCCCAAAGCCAATCGGGGCTGGGCCGCGGTGATCACCGCTGAACTAGATCAGATGGGCATTGACTGTTAAAACACTAAGACACGCCAGCATTGCCGCCAGTCGATCCCGGCTGCGTGCCAGATCGGCACGGTCGTCCGAGAAGATCTCCAGGGTGAAGCCCCCCGCATAACCGATCTGCCGCAGGGCCCGCACCACCGCCTCAAAATCGATTTTACCTTCGCCGATGGGCAGATGGTCGTCCCGGCGCCCGAGATTATCGCTGATGTGGAGATGCTTAATCCGTGAGCGGAATGTCTGAATATAGGTCAAAATGCGGTTCATGCCGCCCGGGCCGATGTGGGCATGTCCGACATCCAGGGTCATGCCGAGCTGGGGATACTGCGCGAACAATTGTTCCCAGTGCGCCACATCGCCAAACGGGGTCAGACGGGGGAAAAGGTTTTCCAGACACAGTTTGATATTCAAACGGTCGGCACAGGCCAGCGCCGCTCTCAGGCTTTCACGGGCATAGCGTTGGGAAAGTTCCGGAACGTTGCGCCCCATCCCGCCGATATAGCTGGGGTGGATCACCGCCTTGCGGGCACCGAGCCCGGCGGCCACCTCGATTGAGGCCAGCAGTTCCTCCCGCGACGCCCGGCGGATACTCTCGGTCAGATCGGCCGTGTGGATGAACGTCGGCAGGTGGCAGACCAGCCCCATCTGGTGTTGTGCCAGGCTGTCCAGAATGGCGCCGCGCTGCGCTTGCAGCTGGGCATGATGGGCTGCGGGCGGATCCATGGCCAGTTCGAGGTAATCGAAGCCCAATGCGCTGAAGGTTTCGATCTCCTCCAGAACCGGGCGAATCGGAAAATTCATGGCGCCAAATGGCATGGTCGTTTTCCCTTGCTTTCACAACGCAGCCAGGTGGGATGCCGCGTCGCTTAAAATGTACGCTATTTTTGCACGCGCCTTCAGCCGGCACCGGTCAGATAATGCGGCGGCAGTTGACGCTCCATCACTTCGAGATTTTCCAGTCCGGGAGGCGCAAAGTCGAAAACCCGGTCCAGGAAAGCCATGGCGATCCGGAAGGTGGCCCCCCAGAGAATTTCATGGCCATGGGGGGTCTCAAAACGGAAAGCCAGAAAATCAAATCGGCCTTCGGCCTCACCCACGCGGGTGGCCGGCATGGTCAATCGATAGCAGATATAGCTTTGCGGATTCAAAAACATGCGTACGGGAATCCGCACCACCTTTTCCACCTCCCAGTTGGGATGGAAGCGGCGCTGACCGCCCACCCAGACCACGAGCGGATAGATCACCCGTCGAAACATGACCAGGGGTTCGGGCGGCAGAACACCCTGGAAGCTGACGCGCAGCGGGTTCAGGCGCATTTCTTCCAGTCCTTCGCGCAGGGCCGTGGCCAGCAGCAGACGCAACTGGTGAAGGTCGGCCGGGCGCTGATGCTGCCATCGGCTATAATATTCCCAGCGCCTCAAGGGCGAGCCTGGCAAGCGAAGCAAACGGGCGCCGAAAGCATCGATACGCGGTTCGATACCCCCGCCGGGGCAGCAGATGTCACCCGGCTGCCGAACCATCTGAGAACGCTTGTTCAGGATTATGCAGGGTTCGCGACCAGGCCTCGGACACAATCGGTCCACTCCTAGAAGCAGCATCACCACGAAGCGTCCCTTTTTTCTCGAACCGTTTGAATCCCAGAACCTATCCGAGCCTGTATTCAAAGCCAGGGCCCGGCACAGGTATCTCCGAAAAGCGACTGGATTCTTCAGTCGCTGAAGGGCATTGGCTATCTTCTCTGAGGCTATCATTCGAAAAGCGTTCCCGAATCGTGTAGATTGACCGCCAGGCTGTCTTTTCGGAAGCCCAGCGGGGGAAATGCCCCGCCAACGGTATGAAAGGTCAGCGGTGTCCCATAAGGACAGCAGGGGATGCGCTCTTCGCTTTCCCGATTTCTAATAATGAGAAATCGATCTTTTTTCGGGCCTAGCGTGCGTTCAAACGGCATGGCAGCCACCTGAAACATTGAAAATGCAACGGTTATGGCCGCACCGTACTGCGCCTGAACAGCCTGTACGATATGGGTCTCGACAACGCTTATCATCAGGAAGAACCGATTGAAACGATTAAAAACCTCGTATTGGGTGTTAACAATTACCCCTGCACAATTTTAAATAAGACCGGTTGGTATTTTTATGACTTTACACACTGGTTTGGTCCCATGGCCGACAAAGGCGAACGCACCCGTCGTAAAATTATTGAGGCCGCCCTGCCACTTTTTTCGGTGAAGGGCTATTTCAACACCTCCATCAGCGATATACTTGCCGCGACCAGGCTGACCAAGGGCGGACTTTACTGTCATTTTCAGAGCAAGGAGGATATCTGGTACGCCGTTTACGACGAAGCCGTCCAGGTATGGCGGCAAACGGTTTTTGCGGATATGCGATCTGTTACGGATCCGCTCCGGCGCATCGAAAAAACCTGCGAGCATGTCCTGCGCCGCTACCTGGAAAGAGAAATTTTTGACGGCGGGTGCTTCTTCGTCAACATGCTCGGCGAGCTTTCGGGCCAGTCGGCCACTATGAGCCGCCATATCCTGAATGGATTTGTCGGCTTTGCCAAGCTCTTTCAAACCTGGCTGGAAGAGGCCCGGAGCGCCGGTCAACTCCGTTCCGGGCTCGACATCAGAGAGATCGCCAATTTCATCGTCATCACCCGCAACGGCGCGGCCACCCTTTTTACTGCCAGTCGCGATGCCATCGTCCTGCGGCAGACCAGCGTTCAATTGCGCACCTACCTCTCATTACTGAAAAAATGACTGGATCCCGCCGATAATACTTTTGGCCCTATTAACCCTATAACGTTACTTATACAT
>JAERRP010000559.1 GCA_016735415.1 Desulfobacterales bacterium
TTCTTTTCACCTTCGCCAAATCCAGCTCTTCGCTTATGAAGCCCATTTTTTTACCCAGGTTGTTAAAGGACTGCCGCACCCATCCACGGCCGTGGGTGCACATGCCGTGAATCATCAGCACGTCCACCTCCGTTACCTCTTCCCGGGCCAGCACCTCCGCAATGCCATACACCCGGTCGTCCCCTCCGGTACTGGTAATTTTCGGTTCTTTGTAGGTTGTCGCACACCCCGCCGCCAACAGTCCCGCCAGCAATGGAAACAGTACATACCTGATCATTTGGCCCTCCTCCTCGCGCTGCGGTTATAGTGGGGCTGCACCTGCCGGAAATGCTTCCCCGGGATCGCAACGACAGGCCCGGACAGGGGCAGGCTATATGTTATCCGGTAGAATACGGACCGGTAAGTGTACAGGAAGACGAATTGTTTTGGCGGCCTTGACGGTATCGCCGGTAATCGGCAGGGGGTCAGGGCGGTGCCAGCAATCTTTCCAGTTTCTTGATGTTGACGGCCAACCCCACGACTACAAGGGTGTCGTCCACCGCCAGGCGGGTATCGGCGCCGGGATTGAACACCATCCGGCCGTCGGCCTTTTTGATCGTGATGATGATGAGATTTAAATCCTTGCGGATATCGGATTCGGACAGACATTTGCCGATCAGGGCCGAATTCGACTTGATCCTGAGTTCCTCCACCTCGATTTCGGAGGACTCATCGGTAAAGGCCATCTCCAGAAACTCGATCACCGTGGGTCGCAGGATGGCATGGGCCATGCGCCGGGCACCGAGATCGTAAGGCGACACCACTTTGTCGACTCCCGCCGCCCGCAGGGTTCTTTTGGCAGAATTCAGGATGGCGCGGGATACGATAAAAATATCCGGGTTGAGCTCACGGGCCAGCAGCACCATGAAAACATTGTCGGCATCGTTTCCAACCACCGTCATGATTCCCCTGGCGCGGCTGATACCGGCGTGCATGAGCATATCCTCGTCGTTGGCCGGCCCCAGGAGGTATAAAACGCCGTCGGCATTCATGATGGGCACCCGCGCCTCGTTCTGCTCGATGACAACCACGTCCAGATACTTCTGGATCAGAAAACGGGTCAGGGCCCGGCCCATGCGCCCATAACCGCAAACGATATAATGACCGTTCAGCCTGTTGATTTGTTTATCCAATTTACGTCTCCCCAGGACAAGGCGGATGCGGCCCTCGACCAGAAACTGGATGATCGCGCCCACCACGTAAAGGAAGTAACCGACTCCCATAAGGATGAGAATCAGGGTGAAAATCCTTCCGGGAACGCTCAGGGCTTGAACTTCACCGTAGCCCACCGTGGCCAGGGTGATCACGGTCATGTAGAGCGAATCCAGAAAGCCCCAGCCCTCGATCAGCATGTATCCCAGCGAACCGATCGCAAGCAGGGCGATGGAAAGACACACCGAAACGATGGTCTGAGTGGTTCGATCCACGCAATCGTCCTCTGGTTACAAAAACCCGGTTTATGAAAAGGAGGGTGCCTTTCGGTGTATTTATCACGTTTTGGCTTGTAAAAACAGACATCACCCCGGCCGCTTGACAAGCGCATGCTTTACAATCCTGCCTTCGGCCGTACCGGTCGGTTTGCTACCGCAGGCGGGCCGCACGGTACATCAGGTGCCAACGCGAGAGGGCAACACTTTCATGGGCTGCGAGGTGACGCAATTGCGCCCGCCGGATTTGGCTTTATAGAGCGCCGAATCAGCGCCCTGCACGAGCATTTCGATCGATCCGTTTTGATCGGGATAAGCCGCCGAGACCCCCAGGCTCAAAGTGACATGGTCGGATGTGGCGGAACGGGGATGATTGAGCTGAAGCCCGACAATGGCGCGACGAATGGTCTCGGCCACATGCAGGGCTCCTTTCAGGAGCGTGTTGGGCAAAATCACACCGAATTCTTCGCCGCCGTAGCGGGCAGCCAGGTCGGCCGGGCGTCTGACGCTTTCCAGAATGGCCTGGGCCACCGCCCAGAGGCAGTCGTCGCCCAACTGAAGACCAAAGTAAACGTTGTAATTTTTGAAATGTTCGATATCGC
>JAERRP010000863.1 GCA_016735415.1 Desulfobacterales bacterium
GATATTTATGCCGACAGCATGCTCGTATCCGGCGCCCTCCTTGACGGCATGAATGATACCCGGCCCCCCCCCCGTAATGACCATATAGTCCCTGGCCGCCAAAAGACGCCCCAGTTCCTGGGCCATGCGATAGCTGTCCGTATCCCGGGGTGTGCGCGCCGATCCGAACACCGAAACCTTGCGGATGTGCCGGTACGGCCCGAAAATTTTGGCGGTAAAGCGCATTTCCTTCAGGGTCGTGTTCATCAATTTGAGATCGGCCTTTTCGTCGTTCTCCTGACCGGCCTTTAAGGAAGCCAATATCAATTCGCGCACCAGGCCGGTCCGTCGAACCCCACCGACCATACGAATGAGGGCCTCGATGGTTTCGTCGGCCGGTCCGTTGGTGGGGGTAAAATGAAGCTCCATGGGCTGACGGTCCCGTCTATCATCCGACCGGCGGTGGTCATCCTGAGGTGGTTTCTCCATAGCGTTGGTTGCTTCTCCCGGGAATAAACTTAAATTAGTTGCACTTAAAACGCGCCTGTGGAAGGCGGCCGTTCGTTAAGGTTGACCCTTTCCGGGCCCAATGTCAAACCCGTCCGGGCCTGCCCGGCTTACCGAAGAAGGCCGACATGTACAATCGTCGCATCCTGATCCTATTCCATCATGACGTCCGTTTTTACGCCGGTCGTCCCCGGCATGCGACCGCTTCTACCACTCAAAATAACCACATCGGTCCAGGAATGGTGCGGGCATGTCTTTTATCAGATGAACCTGGAAGATGACGGCTATCGGTTTGCATCGCGTTCCGGAGAGGTTATGATTACACGGGCCGAACGCTCCCACATTTTGATGTTGGATTACTGGAACTATCATGAAAACCGTGATCGAAAACTATTGCCCAAACTGGGGTTGAAGGCCGGCGGATAAGATGTTACGGGGCCGGCTGGACGACCCTGGTGAAAACGTAAGGAAAATATTTTTTCTCCGACCAATAGGTTAGAAATTGATCGCCAGCGGGCCTGTCGGTTCCGAGAAACGCTAAAAGACGCTGTCATGACAGGCCCCCCAAGGCCGATTTCAGACGGGCGGCCAAATCGATGGGGCCGTCGAAACCAATGATTATGAGGAACAAGATGGCATCAGACATCCCTGTGAATTCCAACCCGAGCGATTCATCTCCGATCCAGGCTGAACACATCGAGTCGTCGCCGGCGACTTCGGAGCGGCCGGTCAGGATGTTTACCGCCCGTCTTTCCCGACGCATCGTCTTCTGGATATTCGTCAGTGTTGTCGTTATCGAAATCATTATCTTTTTTCCGTCCCTTCGCAACCGTGAACGCGAACTGATCGACCAGTTGAAAGACCTCTCTTCCACCAAAATCACCGTATTGATGCAGACCCTTCCGCCCCAGACAAGTGAACGCCAGTTTCTGGAAACAGCCAAGCGGGTACTGATCGATTCCGTGATCGTGGGAATAGCGCTTTTCCGTTCAGACGGCACCGAGGTCGGGGTGGGGGGCGAACGGCCTGAACTGTCTTTCCAGAGTGTTACCGAGGAGGGCCTGGATACCCGGCTGGACCGTCTCAACAACCGCTACGATGTGGCCTGCGACGGCGATTGGCAAAGCGGCCGTTATTATCTGATCCTGCGCCACGACACCACCGGTGTTCGCAGTGAGCTGTATGCTTTTTTTCTGCGGATCGCCGGCCTGGTGGTGATCATTTCGTTTTTTGTTACGGCCGGGGCCACGATCGCGCTGGGGCCGATCGTATTGACCCCCATTCTCAAATTGCGACGTGACCTGAAGGCGGCCGGTGACGCCGTCAGCCACGACCAGCCGGCACCGCGCTTTCAATCCGCCGAACTCCGGCGCGACGATGAACTGGGAGACGTGATTGATGCCTTCCAGGAAATGTTCGGCCAGATCACGAATGCCATCAGCCACCGCAAGCAGGCCCAGGCTGAGTTGAAGGAGACCTTTCGTCAACTCGAAACGTATTCGCGGGCGCTTAATAATGAATTGGAAAAGGGGCGTGAAATCCAGAAAAATTAGATGGGAAGGGGG
>JAERRP010000589.1 GCA_016735415.1 Desulfobacterales bacterium
CCCCAGGCCCAGAATCAGGATGTTCGTCGATTTGGCCGGTTTATTTCCATTCATGAATCAGACCGTTTCCCGCTGCACGGCAATTGAAATGCCCGTCCTTATCTGCAAGGCGGAATGAACCGATTGTAAGGTGTGGCGCGACTCTCCGCCAAACCGCTGGCGCCTCAACCAGATTGCGACGAGGACAATCAAATACTCAATCCGTCCCTTTTAGTCAACTTCATCGGTCAGGCCCTTTCCGTTTTGACTTGCGGCAGTGATGCTTACAATAGCCCGATCGACGGCTTGCCGTCCTTGAACTGCAATCATAAAATGCTAAGTTTACTAATGTATACCATATGAATTCGTCACTACCCGTGAGTGCGATTCACAGGAGACACCATGCAAACTAAAACCATAGCTCATTTTTATCGATTATCTGTTTTTTCACTGATGACGCTAACCGTCATTGCGGCGGTTGTACTATTTACTACCGCTTCAGCCATAGGTCCCGGGAGTTCCTCCCGTTCGGTACCGAAAACCAACACATCCTATGACAAACGCCAATTTCGACCTGGCCGAAAAACATCTCCAGATCCTCAACGATCTGGGTTCGGACGAGGCGGCTGAATTGGAAGAATTCATTCAAAAGCAGAAAACCAAATTATAACAGGGTTTATCTTCTTGAACTTAAGCAATTCTCAACAATGTGATTGGAGATAAGGCACAAAATGCAAGTGCGGACGCAGTCCTTCCCTGGCATTAATGTGCGATGCTTATAAAAGGCCGAACGGGTCATGTAAATGGGCCACCCGCGAAATTTCATTTCTTGGGCTCGGCCGCCATCGGCAGGTTAAAAAGAATATCATTCTCCAGGTAAATCTGCTCCAGTTTTTCCTGGTGGGCGCCCACCTTCTGGCGCTGCCGGGCAGCCAATTCCAGAACTAGATAACTGATCATACTGGACATGGCGGCGATATAGCCGATGTAAGGAATGGACTGGGCAGGTACCACCAGTTGTTTATGTGCAAAGGGAAACAGGGGGCATAACGGACTGTCGGCAATGACAAAAAGGGGATGACCCAGACGGCGGGTCACTTTCGCCAGCCGGATGAGTTCATTGGGATAGCGGGATGTGGCCACGATGACCACCAGGGCGTCCGGGATAGCATTGTTGAGACGGTCGAATGCCGTGCTGTCGCTGCCCTTAAGAATGTTCACCCCCTTGCGGACCTTGGCCAGGGACCAGCCGAAATAGTAGGCAAACGTATAGGAAAGCCTTGATCCGGCCACGTAGACGGCGGGAGCCCCTTCCAACTGGTCGACAAGGGCATCCAGCATCGCCCGGTCGACTGTCCGGTAAAGCTGGCGCATATTTTCCATTTCCTCGGCCATGACGCGACCGAGGCGATCCCCTTCAGCCCCCTTGAGACCGGGTAAATCGACACGATCCTGCAGGGTCATCCAAGTGTTGACCAAATCCCGCAGGGCCTGGAGGAAAGCGCCATAGGTTTCGTATCCCAGCTGGCTCACGAAACGCACGACGGTGGCTTCGCTGACCATGCAGGCTTCGGCCAGTTCTTTGGTGGTCATGAAAAACACCTTCTGAGGATGCTGCACCACGTAATTTCCCAGGATACGCCCCTTAGGGGTCAATTTGGGCATGCGATCGACAATGTGTTGAATAACCGGATTGTTCCCAATGTCCATGATGCTAACCTTTTACTTGTCCACACGATGAAAATGTAAGAAACATTTCATTTTGTACTAAATCCCTTAAAATGATCATATTACAATCTAATTTGAGCATTTTTGCAACAAAAACCCAGTAATTTCCGGTTAGGAATTTGCATAAATATAAATTAAAAACAGTAGGTTAAAGTTAATTTTTCACTTGACATAGGGTCGTCAATATGGGCGGCGATTTTGTATATCCAACTATTTCAGGAGGTTATACATGCCGCACACATTCAACCCTTTTCAGAAACCCAATGTGCTGGAGTTTTTCTCTTTATTTCAACCAGCGGTGAAGGCAACGTCCCGGATGCCAACTCTTAATTCACAAGGTAACCGTCCATTGCAAATGACTTTTGAGGAACATCTGCGAGCACTCGTTTACTTTCACCTTGAAGAACATCACTCCGCTCAACACCTGCTGCAAGTACTCGAAGAAGATGATTTTGCCCGCAGTGCCATCGCCCCGGAAAATGGAATCAAAAAGAGCAGCTTCGCGGAAGCCACCAACAACCGGGGGCTTGAACAGTTCATGCATGTCTATCAAGACCTGCAAGCCCAGGCGTCTGCAATCTTACCCAAACAAAATCCTGAACTTGGCGATCTGGTGGGCATTGATGGTTCTTTGATAAATGCCACCTTATCCATGCACTGGGCCGACTATCGTAAAAATTCCAAAAAAGCCAAAGTCCATGTCGGTTTTGATCTGAACCAGGCGACTCCAAGAAAGGTTTATCTTACCGATGGCAACGGCGCTGAAAGACCTTTCGTCAATTTAATCCTGTCTGAAGGTCAAACCGGCGTGATGGACCGTGGTTACCAAAGCCATCAACGCTTTGACCAGTGGCAGCGTGATAGAAAACGGTTCATGTGCCGGATTAGAGCCAGCACCAAGAAAACAATTGTTAAGGAAAACCACATTGCCCCTGATAGCATCGTTTTTTTTGATGCCATCGTTGTTCTGGGCACCACCGCAATCAACAAAACCAAAAAAGCGTTGCGTTTGGTTGGTTACGAAGTGGATCGCGTGAAATACTGGATCGCCACGAATCGTTATGATTTAACTGCCGCCAACTGCGTATAAAAATCCGAAATGAATTACGCGCTGGCGTTTTCGACAAACCACCTGACCAAATTTTAAAAGAACAAGAATTACAAAAAGTTAATGCAAAAACTTAACCGGAAATTGCTGACAAAAAC
>JAERRP010000003.1 GCA_016735415.1 Desulfobacterales bacterium
CGGTGTGTCGTCGGCCAGGATACCAAAGTAGAAACAGAACAGATGGGCCGCCATCAGGGGCACGATAAAATCGTTCATGGCGCCGATCTCGACGATGACCGGCGCGGTCAGCGAGGCCATGACGATGTAAGTGGCTGTCGTGGGCAGTCCCATGCCGATAACCAGACTGGCCACCGCCGTAATAACCAGCATTAAATTGATATTGCCGCCCGAAAGGGTGTCGATGATGGCCGTAATGAGCTGGCCCAGCCCCAGGGCCACGACGCCGACGATGATGCCGGCCGCCGCGGTGGCCAGGGCCACGGAGACCATGTTGCGGGCGCCGGCGGCCAACGCCGAAAAGATGTCGATGATGCCCTGCTTGAAGGCCGGCCCGATGGGTTCTTTGCGGAAATGGGCCTGGACAGGCCGCTGCAGCAGCATGACCACGGCCATGATCCAGATGGCGTGAAAAGCGGCCAGTTCGGGCGAATGCCGAACCACGATCAACTCATAGAGCAGTACCATGATCGGGATGACGTATTGCAGACCGCCGAAAAAGGTCTTGAAAAACTTGGGCAGCTCGGCACGCGGGATGCCCCGCAGCCCTAACTTGGAGGCCTCGATATGGGTAATGTAAAACAGCGCCGCGTAGGAAGCAAACGCCGGCACCGCCGCCGCCTTGATCACCTCCACGTACGGGACGTTGACGTATTCGGCGATGATAAAAGCCGCCGCCCCCATGATAGGCGGCGCCAGCTGGCCGTCCGTACTGGCGGCCACTTCCACCGCCGCAGCCTTCGTGGCCGGATAGCCCACCTTTTTCATGAGCGGTATGGTGAATGTTCCGGTGGTCACGATGTTGGCGATGCTCGAACCCGAGACCAGCCCCGTCAAACCGCTGCCCATGACGGCGGCTTTGGCCGGGCCGCCCTTGAAGCCCCCCAGCAGGCTCAGGGCCAGCCGGATGAAGTACTGGCCCGCCCCGGCCTTGTCGAGCATGGCCCCGAACAGAACAAAGAGAAAAACGATGGTGGCCGATACGTCCAGCGGGATGCCGTAGATACCTTCGGTGGACATGGTCATCTGGCCGACGAAACGATTCATCGAAGTGCCCTTGAAGGCGATCAGATCCGGCATATACGGTCCGGCGAAAGCGTAAACGATAAAGGCGCCGGCGATCACCGGCAGGGCCGGACCGATCACCCGGCGGGAGGCCTCCAGTAAGAAAAAAACCAGGGCAAGGCCGATCACGATATCGCGCACAATGGGATCACCGTAGCGCAGTGTCATTCCCTCGTAATCGATGGCGATGTAAAGCGCCGATAAAGCGGCGAGCAGAGCCATGGCATAATCTAAAATGGGGATCCGGTCTGTGACCGCCAGGAATTTGAGGCCCAGCATCGGTTTTTTTAGAAGGGGGTAGTTCAGATAGACCACCAGCATGGCAAAACCCAGGTGGATCGCCCGGATAAAAGTGCTATCGAGGATCAACCAGCTGGCGATGGAGAGCTGGAAACAACTCCAGATGACGCACACCGTGGGGATCACCCACCTGGAAGACCCTTTGGGCCGCCTTCCGATACCCTCCTCCTCCTCGGCCATCTGTTGGGCCAGCTCCAGACCGTCGTCCCGTTCGTCGATTTCTATTTTGCTCATGTTGATCACCTGCTCCATGGGGAAGAAAAGTATGGGGCTGTCGGCGCCGCATTAGATGCGAGACCCACAAAGCGCAATGCCCCGCAGGAATCGGCCGTATTCAGGGCGGTCACAGGCTGGAAACGGCAGGCGTCTCCCGCGAATGTCGGGATCGGGGGAGCAACCTGCCGCCGTTTTTTCGGTTCGGGCTATTTCAGGCCCACTTCCTTGTAATACTTCATGGCACCGGGATGAATCGGTGCGGAGAGGCCGGTCAGCATGTCCTCCTTGGTCAAACCTTTATAGGCCGGGTGGAGTTTTGCGAACTTGTCGAAATTGTCGAAGACTTCTTTGGTGATGGCGTAGACGATCTCATCGGACACCTTGGCGGAAGTGACGAAGGTGGCCTTGACACCGAAGGTTGGGATTGCGTCTTCCGTGTTGGCGGCCCCCGGGTAGTTGGACATCAGTGTCTTGGCCGCGGCATAGTAAGGATACTTGGCGACCAGCTTATCCGTGTTGGGGATCGGGATAAACAGGACTTTGGTTTTTCCGGCCGTGGCTTCCTTGTAGTAACCGCTGGGATGGCCTACGGTGTAGAAAGCAGCATCGATGCGACCGTCCTGGATGAGACCGGGCGCTTCGGCGGCCTTCAGGCTTTCGGCGTGGAAGTCCGTTTCGTAATTCAGGCCGTTGGCTTCCAGGGCGTCGATGGCGTTCTGACGGTAACCGGAACCGACGTTGCCGATGTTGACACGCTTGCCCTTGAGATCCTGGATGGACTTGATGCCGGAGTCAACCGAGGCAATCAGGTCAACCGTTTCGGCGTGAATCGAAAATACGGCCCGCAGGTCTTTCTGAGGGCCCTTGTCCTTCCAGTCGGCAATGCCTTTGACGGCTTGATACTGGCGGTCGGACTGGGCCACACCAAATTCGAGGTCCCCGGACATGATCGAATTGATGTTGAACACCGATCCGCCGGTGGACTCGACCGTGGCCCGGATGCCGTACTCTTTGCGTTTGGCGTTAACCATCTTGGCAATGGCGCCGCCGGTGGGATAGTAAACACCGGTGATGCCGCCGGTACCGATGGTGACGAACTTTGTTTTGGCGCTGACATCGCCGGGGGCAGCCCCCAGCATGAGGGTGAATCCAAACAATACCGCTACCGTCAACAACAGAAGTTTCTTCATAGGGCCCTCCTTGAGATAGGCTAAGGTTATAAGGTTAATTTGGGGTGGGTTTGGCCTGAATATACGTTGGTTGCGCGCCTCCCTTCCTGCTTATTACCTACTTGAAAACATTGAAAAAACGAATTGTGGTCGAATGGGATTTAAGTTCTGTAACAAATCAGATGAGCGAACGCAACCATTTTAGCGCCTGGCCTGAGACCGCCGAAGCGTGTGAAGCAACGCTATTCTTGACAAAGGGATATGACTGAACCTAGTAATGAAATCGCTTATCGCAACCCTTCTTTTCATTACAGGATCACATTTCGGACCAAGGGTTCGCGTAAAAAATAAATTCGCAATTTTCAGGGTTGAAGTGCCCGCCGGTACAAGGCGCGAAGCGCAGGCCTAACAGGTCTATTCCGAACTTTCGCAACGCCTCCCGACGGGAGGCATCGGCGCTTAAAAAGATCAAGTTGTTTTTGTGCGAACCCCAGAGGCCGCTTGAAAAAACACCCATGACTTCCGCATCGCACCATACGACAACAGGATTATCCCCAAAAGGCCACCCGCATGTGGGTGGCTTCGATCCCGTGCGGGTCTCGGTGATCATCCCCACCTTCAACCGGGCCTGGGTTATCGAGGAAGCCGTTGATTCCGTGCTGGGACAAACCTACCCGAATTTCGAACTGATCGTTGTCGACGACGGCTCCACGGACGACACCCGCGTGCGTCTGCAGCGCTACGGAGGCCGGATTCAGGTTGTGCATCAGCGCAATCAAGGCGTCAGTGCCGCGCGCAACGCCGGTCTGCGCCGGGCCGCCGGGGAGCTGATCGCGCTGCTCGATTCGGACGATCTCTGGCAGCCCGCCAAACTCGAACGACAGGCAGCCTTTTTTAACGCCCATCCCGACGCCCGGATCTGCCAGACCGAAGAAACCTGGATTCGCCGGGGGGTGCGCGTGAACCCCGGACATCGCCACCGCAAACCCTCCGGTTGGATTTTCGAGGACTCCCTGGCACTTTGCCTGGTGAGCCCCTCGGCGGTCATGATGCGCCGGGAACTGCTGGAAGAAACGGGGGGTTTCGACGAGTCGCTGCCGGCCTGCGAAGACTATGACCTCTGGCTGCGGGTCAGCCTGCGTTATCCCATCCACCTGATCGACGAACCGCTGGTGGTCAAGCGGGGTGGTCACGCCGACCAGCTTTCCGGCGCCGCCGGTCTGGACCGCTACCGCATTCAATCCCTGGATAAAATCCTCGGCCGTGAGAACCTCACCCCCACCCAGGCCCGGGCAGCAGCGGCCATGCTCCGGGAAAAGTGCCGCATTTATGCGGCCGGCTGTCGCAAACGCGGCAAAATAAGGTCTGCGGAGGCTTGTGAGGCGCTGGCCGGAAAACACCTTTCCAAACATGACAGCAAATAATCGATGCCGTTAAACGGATCTGATTTACCCGCCGACTTCCTGAAAACGAATAAAAAGGACCAGCCCTGCAAAAACCAGGAAGATGCCGCCGACGGCCATCCCCGTCGGCCAGGGAGCATTCAAAACCAGCATTTCGCCCGCCAGGGCGAAGACAACTTCACTGGACTGGGTGGCATCGACCGCCGCCAACTCGCCGGCCCGTTTGGACTGGCTGCGGGCATACAGGAAAAGACTCGTGGCACAAATGCCGGAAAACAGGGCCACCAGGGCGGTGTTAACCAGCTGTCCCCTGGAGGGAAACGGGGGCGCATTCAGCACCACCAGAAAACACCAGAACGGCAGCGATCCCAGGGATAGCAGCAGGACTTTATTGAACGGATTTTCCAGGTAGGGGCTCTGAATCATGGGAAGGTACCGGTTGCCATGCTTGGCTTCCCAGACCATCTGGTTGCCGATCGGGTAGCAGAAGGCGGCGATCAAAACCGGAAAACCGCCCAACAACAGGTCTTTGAAATTAGCGGCGTCAAAATAGCTCAAGTTGACCATCAGGACACCCGCAAAAATGATGGACGAAAACAACCAGGTCTTTCTCGGGAAAGACCGGCCAAACCCGATCAGGACAAAAAGGCTCGCAATGATGGTAAGCTGCCAGGTTGTCGCCACGACCCACCCGGGCGCATGATCGGCACTGAAGCAAATCAGCGAATAGAACCCCCCGAAACCAATGCTGCCGGAGACGATCCAGAATTTCCAGTGGTCGCAAAAGAGGCGCAATACCTGCCTCAGCGCGGAGGCGCCTTGAAAGAAGGGCAGACATACCATCAGGAACAGGGTCATGTAGACATACCGCAGAGAAGCAGACCAGACCCAGTGACCGCCTTCCAGACTCATAACCCGGTTCAGGATGAAGGTCGAGCTGAAGAACAAACCCGCGAGAAGCCCGATCGAGATCAGTTTAATCATGTGATGCGTTTAACCCGATCAACTGTAAAAATCAAAGCGGAGGTCCTGCGGATCATTGCCAAAGCCGCCCTAAACCGGCGAACAAGTCCGAGCGAGGCGCAAATTCAAACCCAGGCACAGGACCAAAATATAAGATGACCTATTAATACGATACGTTGCAGGGTTAATGACTTATAGAAAGCCAACTTGCCATGCGCGTTAAGGTGATGTAAAGTTTTCTTGATTAATAGCTCTCGTTACATTCAGAGGAGGACACCTTGAAGGGAAAAAGCGTTCTAATAGCTCTATTGCTTGGACTCATGCTTACGTTTGCCGGCATGACGGGCATTGCGGGTGCGGAAGAAAGTGACGATATTGTGTTCATCTCTGCTGAGCCAACAATTCCGGTTGCGCGGGGCCAGGTCAGCTCATTCGCCAGGGGCGCTGCCAAGTTTATTCGCAAGGGCCATTTCGACGCGTTCAATGCGCTACACAACAACAGATGGAAGGCAAATCTCAACAAAAAGGACGGCCGGGTCGCAATACTGTATGGAAGCTTATCGCAAAAATACGCTGGAAAACCGGAGCATATTGCCTATGGCTTTCTGAAGAGCGCGCATGCGGTATTCGGCCTGAAGGACAATCTTGAGGATCTCAAGATGTTGAGGGTCGGTAAAACCCTGAACCGTTATCACGTCAAACTCCAGCAAACTGTTGACGGTGTCCCTGTCAGAGGCGCCTTTGTTTTGGTTCACGCCAACAAAGACGGGCAGGTGTCCATGGTCCAAAACGACTATAAAGAAGAACTTCAGGTGGATAACCAGAGGGTTGTCTCCCGGGAAGAGGCCGTGAGAATCGCTCTGGACGATCTCGCGTCGAACCTCGAGCGCGAGGGTCTTATTTCGGACGCCAAGACGAAAGAGATGGTCGTTCCTTACGAAAATAGTCATATTTTTATTTGGAAGGTTACCGCTCCCACCGAGGACCCGTTTGGCCTTTGGGTCTACCACATCGATGCTGAGAGTTCCGCCATACTCTACATGGCGAATGAGATCGTTTCCCTTAAGAAGGGAGCGGGCAAAGTCTACAAGTCCAATGTGGCCTGGCACAAGGGCAAGATAAAAGGTTCTTCCTTAAAGAACATGTTCACCACCGCCGAAGGCTATTCGGAAGGCTGGTTGTGGGGTCTCCATGGGGACATATATGACAACAATGATAACAACCCATTTGAACCTGATTTAAGATTTAAGTACGATCCCGATGTGGCTGCCGAAAAACCCTGGTTTGATGCCACGACCGCGTACTACCAGATGAACATTTTGTGGGCCTGGTGGGATAAGAAAATCTTCAAAAAATTCGGGCCCGCTTCCCCGGACTATTTTTACACTTTATCGATCCCGGTTGTCGTCAATGTGGATAGCCTTTGCAATGCTTTCTATAGTCCCGACTTGGTAGACGAAACCCCTGGGTTCGTATTCGGCAATGAAAGCTCCTGCTCGCCCCTGGCCGAAGATCTCGTTCTCGACAAAAGTGTTTTCAGTCACGAATATGCTCATGCCATGATGGACTGGAGTGGTTTTGATACGCAATTCGGCGGTGATTTACACCAGTACGGAAGATCCATGGGGGAAGGCAATGCCGACTGGTTCGCTTTTCTATTTACGAAGAATCCTCTGGTGGGGGATGTGGCCTGGGACTGGAGTTCAGATGGATATCTGAGAAATCTAGACAATACCAGGGTGTATCCGGACGATGTGGACCATCCGGCTTTGGGAACACCCGAAGAACACTATACCGGCCAAATTTGGGGTGGATATCTGTATGATTTGAGCCGGGTGCTGAAATCAAAAGCCCTGAAATTTGTCTATCAGGGGTTTTTTTACTTCACAGCGGAAGGTGGTCACAGGCCATCCCACCCCGACTTTTATGACGCGATCTACGCACAGATTTTGGCCGAACAAGATCTCAATGATGGGAAATACAAGAATGCCGCCAAGGCCTGGGGATGCATGGTCAGTCGGGGACTTAACGCGGCGAGGTCCCCTTACCATCATAGCAGCGATTATTTTGGGACCGGATCGGGGGGCTGGGATGAGGTTGCTTACTTTGCCTGGAGCTTCCCCCAGGTGGAAAAAATAAAAACCAAGGGGCGAATTTTCAAGTCATCGGACTCCCATGAATACCCGATAAGAGTGACGGAAGCAGGAAAAAAACTGAAAGTCGTGGCCCAGGCCAAAAAGTGGGATATGTACCCTAGGGTTAAAATCTATTCGACCGACGCCGAGTATGAGGCCTCAGGCACATCGACAAGGGATAAAGCTACGCTGGAGATATATGATATCCCACCCGGCGAGTATGAAATCGTGTTACTTGCCAGGGATGGGGATTATTCAATCGAGATTCAGGTTAAATAACACTTCAGATTCTAACCCATAATTTTCTATTGGCAAAACCATTTAAATGGCCGGGGTTCTGCTTAAAATCCTGCTGGTGATGACCGGGGGCAGACTGGGGGCAGCGGGACGCTCCCTGCTCTCCCTCGGT
>JAERRP010000164.1 GCA_016735415.1 Desulfobacterales bacterium
CGGCTCAAGGGGGCCTATGCCTTTATTGGCGCGGCCCGGGCCGCTTTCTTTCCCCGCATTTCTCTGACGACCTCGGTGGGAACCGTAAGCGATAAGCTATCCGGGCTGTTCGCCTCCGGATCAAATACCTGGAACTTTGCGCCTCAGATAGTTCTGCCGATTTTTGACGCCCGCACCTGGGCCGCGCTGCGGGTCAGCAAAGCCGATCGCGAAATCATCCTGACCCAGTATGAGAAAACCATCCAGACGGCTTTCAGGGAGGTCGCCGATGCCCTTTCCGTGCAGGGCACCATAAACCAGCAGATATCGGCGCAGCAATCTCTGGTCAATGCGTCTGCAGAAACATATCGCCTCTCAAATAAACGCTATACATTAGGGATCGACAGCTACCTGGGCGTTCTTGATGCGCAGCGATCCCTCTATGTGCAGCAGCAGGTGTTTATCGCGCTCCGTCTGGCCAGACGTACCAACCAAGTGGGGCTTTACGCAGTATTGGGCGGAGGGGCTGGGTAAATCATAACGTAATCATAAGGCGGACAAAGATGGGGATTCAAAAACAGCCGCGGTCCGATACAAAAACCCGCATTTTGGATGCGGCCGAACGTCTTTTTGCGCTCCGGGGCTTCCAGCGCACTTCCATAAAGCGACTGGCCTGCGAGGCAGAGGTGAACCTGGCGGCGGTCAATTATCATTTCGGCTCCAAGGCGGCCCTGGCCGAAAGGGTCATTGAACGCCGCCTGCGGCCGATCAATCGGCAGCGCATGGAAAGATTGGAAGCGGTTCAGCAAGACGCCGCCCGGCAAGGTTGCAGGCCCCTTGCCGAAGACGTGCTGCGCGCCTTTATTGAGCCGGCATTTGCGCCGACAGAGATAATGCAGAGTGAAAGATACTTTCTGGCAATTGCGGGCCAGGTCTTTTCGGGGCCGAACGATACCATCCGGAGCCTCTTCATACGGCACTTCACCCCCCCCTTTCTGCTATTGTTTCAGTTGATGAAAGCAGCCCTTTCGGGCTTACCTGAAGGGGTCTTGTGGTGGCGACTTCATTTTGTCATCGGTGCGCTGGTCCACTGCATGCATATGTTCGGTACCCGTTTACCGGCCCCGAATTTTTTCCCACTTCCCGATAATGCGGACACGGTGGTGAAACTACTGATTCCCTTTGTCACCAACGGCATGAAAGCGCCCTATCATCGTGAAAATAAAAAAATGCTCGGGCTTGGCAGTCAGATAATACAACCATTGACAGCAAAAGGGGAATTATAATGGATATCTCAAGGCTTAATATAGACCAAGACCTTTTTTTTGGGGAAAAAGCCGGTGAGATTCTAATACTTTCCTTCAGGGAAAAGCCTCTTTTACACGTGACGGATTTAAGTGTCAAAAAAGCACTGTTTGACTATTTGGATCTTGTCGCCGGCTGTGATGAAATCAAAGTCCTTCTTATCAAAGAGGCCCCTACCAAAATGAGGCGCGCGGAATATATCGCCTTTTACAAAAATATGATTAGGCCCGGCTTTGATAAGATGCCACTCGAAAGAATGTACAACGCGATCAGCTAGTTCATTTTGAAGCTGGTGGATCTCAATAAAATGGTAATCCATGCTGACAGCGGTAAGGTGATCTTGCTGTTCATGAATATCAGCCTTGCCTGCGATTACCGAATCGTAGCCGACAACACGGTTTATCAAAACCCGAACATTGAACTTGGCTTGGTGCCAAAGGGCGGAAGCGTCTTTTTTCTGTCTAAGAAGCTGGGCACCGTCACCGCCTCCAGAATACTGCTTTCCAGGGAAGATGTCACCGCGGCCCAAGCACATCAACTGGGCATTGTTGACAAAGTGGTGCCCCTGGAAGATCTTGACCGGATGGCTTTGGAAACAGCACGAAGCTATGCCCGACTGCCGACCGGGTATCCCACTGGGATCAAAAAGCTTTTGAATTTTAATATCAGAGAGTTGTGCCAATATTTGGAATTTGAGAATGAACTGCTCCAAAGGCAGGTTCGGTCCGGCCCATTGCATAATTTCGGGAGATTGAATGCGAATCTGTGATCCGCTGGAACAGGCCGAGTTCATTTGCAACATCGGACAAAGAATTCGCAATTATTTTTGGGGAAACATCTCCCGGAAAATGGGCATCTGTAAAAAAACTTACCTGGTTATCCACAAAGCTGAAGTTTGTTCAACCTAACTGCTTGGATTCATAATAATTTTACATCATTTCCGGCTTCTGTTGCCAAATTCGTGGATAAACAGCTACTTAGATCTTTCCCACTTCAGCTTTGTGTATAACCAGGTTCC
>JAERRP010000710.1 GCA_016735415.1 Desulfobacterales bacterium
CCAACGGTAAGCGTCCTCTGGCTTCTGCCGAGAGCCAGTCGCAAAGGCGTCAGCAGACCAATACGAATGCAAATGCTGTTCGCCGAAATAGACGTTTTTGAGTGAGTTTTTTCTTTCCGGTACTGCGGCCCGGTTCGCCGGCGGAGTCCGCAGCGACCGCCGGATTAAAACCGGCACCGCCAAGCACAAAAAACATCGAAAGGAAATTTGTTAAAATTTCGGTGCGTTTCATTTCGTCCCCCTTATGTTTTTGACATTTCAAATTGGAATTTCACAAAGCCTGTCAGGCGATGGTTTTATTTTTTCTTTGGCGCTTTTGGAAACAGGAAGGTACACGAATTACGAAAACCTTCAATCCATTTCACGTGTTTCTACGGCTAGTTCTGCGGGCCGTTCTGCGGGATACCCTGCGAACCTGGGAGTCGATAAACAATGAACTGACCCCGGCCATGGCCGGTATCTTTCCTTCCAGAATCTCGACATTATAAATCAGATCATTTCCCTTTAGCCGGGGGTTGGACAGCACGACGACGGCATCCTGAACTTGATCCCCCTCGAAGACCGACAAGGTGGCGTTGGGCGGATTGGCAGCGAAACTGTCCTTTCCCTTACCCCAATCGCCTACAAAACTCTGAACGGTCTCGTGGCCCGCCATGCGCTCCGGCCGATCGGTAAACCAGATCGTGGTTGGGCCCACATCCTTGAGGATCAGAACACCAGTTCCGGCGTCATATTCAATGTTTTGGGAATTTTGCACAAAAAATACGATGACGTCAGTTTCCGTCGCATGGACAAATGTCACGGAAACAAGAAAGATTAAACTAATGATAAGAATGGATTTTTTCATTTTAGCCGCCTTTTTTTAGGTTAACAATAACCCCATAAATGGTATTCCTTAGTTCGTGCCCGTCCAAAGATAGGCAAATTGGCCATTTATGGATGGACAATAGTTACGGGTTAGCCTTCTTCCAAATATTCCACTGACAGCAAGGCCAAGTGCAACTCATAGAGTGTGTTCAGCACCCCGGACAGGCTTGCTTGATCGGCCAAGACGCCGACCAAAATGCTGACCGGTGGCCCTTCACGCTGTATCCTTGTGGTAATATTCATTCCGGATAGCTTTTCTGACCAACTGCCGTCCAATTCACCTAAAACACGGATACGATAGTTGCCTGATCGGTCGAATTGAAAACTTTTTTTAAGCCTTGATTTTTCCATATACCGACTCCAATTTTTCCAAAGCAGTTGTGAAAAGAAACCTTTACAGATTTGAACATAAACGGGTCCTATCCAAATCAACAGCCCCAAAATGGGGTAAGAGAGGGTGTAAAAATGGGGTATCTGATGTGAATTGTGGCAGGGTATGGGTGGATACAGGGTGCAGGATACCGCTTAAAATTATGGACACTCCCCGAGTCAAACCATCGAGATCTTTCCGGTACATGCCGATGGCGGCGGATAGGTTAATACTCAGGAGGTCAAAACGGTTGGCGCCTGGGTGAACATCGGGTTCGGTCACATATAGGGATTCCACGGACAACAGCGGCAGCTTAAATTCATAGATGGTGCGCCGCCGGTGGTAAATACGGGGTACTTACCCAAAAAATGAAAAAACATCAGGGAGGCGTCACAATACCCAGAAGGACCGCTTTGTCAACCGCCTGGCGGCGGCTATGGACATTAAGTTTTGAGTAGATGCTGAACAAATGTTTTTTTACCGTTTCGGGAGAAATAAACAGTTTAGCGGCGATTTCCTTGTTGCTCATGCGGGCCTGCAACTGCTCCAGGATATCCATTTCCCGATTTGTCAGGGGATCAACCAGGGAATTGGGAGCTGCGCTGACCTTGTTCGACCCGGACGGCATCGCTCCACCGGCATCTTTCAGGATACGCCCGATAAAATTTACAGCAACATTTTCCCTGATCAGTTGCTTCAGCAATTTGACCATTGGTATCCCCATATCCATAAAAGGTCGGATGAAGCCGCCCGGTTCCGCCAGATAGACCGCTTTGGTCAGTTTTTCCAGGGCTTTTGATTTTTCTCCCCGGGAATCAAGCTGCAGGGCTTGAAGAGCCCATACGAAAAGCAGAGAACTTTTATTGTGGATCGATTCAAGAAAACCGGATAGTTCTTCCAACAGATCTTCCGCTCGCTGCTGACTGCCGTTCGTTTTCTGAGCCATCAGTATTTTGGCCAGGGTAATTTGCGGCGAAAAGAATGAAAAAGGCAACAGAAATGGTTTCTTGTCGTACTGGTTCGTCCAACTTGTCGTTTCTGCAAGGTTCCCTTGCCACAACGCATATTCCGCCTCTAATGCCCGCGCGATTATATATGCCTCTTGATTATTGGCATCGATCGCGTACTGCAGCACCTCTTCATAAATTTTTCTGGCCCGGACGCTCTCGCCACCGGCCATGTAAACAAGGGCGAGTACAACAGAAGCATGGGCAGACATTACCGTGTCTACAGAATAATAATCGTTGGTAAATATGGACAGCTGTTTTTCAGCTGTTTTCATGTCATTTTGCAGGTAGCTGGCGACTCCCGAAAAATATAAACCAAAGGCCGTTGTTTCAGGCTCCTGGCGTCCTGCCACGATCTTTAGTGAAAGATCGGCATTCTTCTTCATCGTAACCAGATCAGCTTCCAACCAGTAAATAAAACAGAGGTTCACAAGATACGTGGCGTAGCAGGTACTGTCCTCTCTGATGGTTTTTTGCATTTCTTTCATATAGACGGAAAGGCCTGTCTTCAGATCACCGGCAATCTGGTATGCCCCGGCTTGAAAAATTCGCGCAAAAACACGTGCTCTTTTATGTTGCATGGGAATGTTCTCACATGCGGAGCGGGTGTATTTTTTGCTGTTCTCAATGTCAGCAAAGATAAGGGATTGGAAGCCTCGTAGCACATCGAAATGGCCCTTAACCGGTGCTGCCCGCAACGGGTCCTCTTCCGTTAAGTTGTCGACCAGCCGTTTGATTTTTTCGACGTAAATAGCCATCGCCGGAAGGTCGTGTCCCTTTTTTTTCATATGATTGTGCCAGGCTTCAAATATGAGCAACTCAGGGGTATGTTCAACGGTATCCCGGGGAAGCATGCCGAGCCAGCGTTCCAGACGCGACCACTGTTGGCTGTTCATTAAATTGTGGCCGTGTTTTACTACCATCTGGACCGATCTTTCAATGTTACCAGCAAGCATGCTGTACTTTATGCCCTCTCCGATGAAACCATTATCAAAAAACCAGTTGCCGGCTTTGTAATGAAGGGCTTTGATTTCGTCCGCGCTAAAATGGCGTTTTAACTGGTTACCCAGAAACTTGTGGAAAATGTGATGGTAGCGAACCCACTGGTTTTCAACATCCATAACAATCGTAAATATGTTATTCTTTTTCAGCCATCCAAGGAACTTCCAGCCATCGACGCCACACGTTGACGGATCAGCATTCACCAGGCACACGGCGTCGCATAAAGGGGCGCAGAACCGATCGAAAATGGCGGTACTCAGAAGGTAACGCTTATATTCGGGTAATTGCTGGGAAAACACCTCATTAAAAAAGTATTCCATAACATATTGATAGTTCACCTTTGGATCTAACAAACCCTGTTCGATATGACCCTGTATCTTCAGGGTGCTGGCTGCCAGGCGCAAACCGGTCACCCAGCCCTCGGTCTTTTCTGCCAAAGCCCTGGCCGTGATGGGATCGATCTGTGATTCAAGTGCGTTGTTCAAAAATTTCGCCGACTCCACCGAATTAAAGCGCAATTCCTGCGTTCGCATCTCCGTCACCTGGCCCTTGGCACGCAGGCGGTGAATCGGTAATGGCAGATCACGCCGGCTTATCAGGACCAGATGCATGTTTGGGGGGGGATTTTCCAGCAATTCTACAAGCAGATCAAACACGTTTCTATCTTTGATAAGATGGCAATCGTCAAGAACCAGAACAAATGGCTGTTCAATCCGGTTTAGTTCGTTTGCAATGGTGCCGGCTACTACCGACACCGGTGGCAGCTGCAGTGCTTTCGCCATGGTCATGGCTTCCCGGCCGGCATCGGGGAACATGGTCTGGATAGCGGCCAGAAAATAATTCAGGAACATGCGCAAATCGTTGTTTTCTTCATCAAGGGACAACCAGGCGTTGGGGGCATCGCTCACTTCCATCCAGGAACTTACCAGGGTGGACTTGCCATATCCGGCCGGTGCCGAGACAAAGGTCAACACCCGATGACGGTTCCGGGCCAACCGCTCCAATAAACGTGGCCGGTAGACATGGTTCCTGTCAATCACTGTTCTGTGGAGCTTGGTGCTCAGAATTATTTCGGTATTTTCAGCCTGGACCTCTTGAGAATCCTTGGCCAGTAATTCCTGGTACTGTGAGACCACGATCCCGCTGATTGCCGGGCTGAGGTAAACGTCTCCATGGGTTACGGCCCGGATAGCGTTTAGCATGTCTTCCGGGACACTCTCTTTCAGGAGATATCCCACAGCCCCGGCACGCAGCATGCCCTCGACAAAATGTTTTCCGGAGTGAATGGACAGGGCAATGATTTTTGTATCAGGAAACTCAGAGAGGATGTGCCGGGTTGCTTCGATCCCATCCAGATTCGGCATGGTGATGTCCAT
>JAERRP010000891.1 GCA_016735415.1 Desulfobacterales bacterium
AATCCCCTGTCAAGGGTTTTTTTCCTCCAATTCTACAGCCATCACAACTAATATGTCCCGGTTTAATACCCGCGACGATCTCATCTGATCTGCCAATTGAACGAAGATCCCCTCCTCGCAATTTATCCAGTATGCTCATAATCCCTCGTCAATCTTCTTCAATAAGAGATTTTACTTTCAAGCCAATCTCGACCGGATCAGCATTTTTCTCAATACAAACCGAGACATGTCCCCAGGATGTGGGCAAAACGATTGGAATCTCCTTTTTTAATCATTTTTGCCCAAATCGAGCGGTTTTCAAGTTCGCCGCATTGAGTGGCAGAAGTCTACATTAGACCTTTCATAGCCGATCTGATAAACATAAGGCATGTGAGGTCCACTGCGAATATGGGGGCCAACGCACTTGACGAATAAACAGCTTGATCCAAGCGGCCAGGGCCAGCGCCAGAAGTGAATCGAACGCTGCGCAATCTCATCCCGCAGATAGAATTTTTGATTTTAGTGCTTTTATCCGGTATGTCTGAACGTCGGTTTCACAGGCTCTATTCATTTACCCTCCTGTTGCGGTTGGATGCTTATGAATTACCCCGCCATCGCAAGTATCCTGGGAAAGCTCTTGATCGTTACCGGCAGTACGATGGTTTTCCCATTAATCTGCTCGCTGTACTACCGCGAAGACGACTTTAATGCGATCGCCATATCCGGACTCATCACCATTGCGATAGGGCTGCCATTGTGGCGGCTGTTCCGTAAATATCAAGAATTAAACATAAAAGACGGCTTTTTCATTGCCTTTTTCGGATGGATTCTGATTTCCGCGATTTCCGGGCTGCCTTTTATGATCCACGGATCGATTCCCGCCTTCACCGACGCATTTTTCGAGATGATGTCCGGCTATACTACCAGCGGTGCGACCATACTGGAAGATATCGAAGTGGTTCCGCACGGATTGCTGTTCTGGCGCAGCCAGACGCATCTGCTCGGCGGGATGGGTTTTCTAACGCTGACCGTTATATTTCTGCCCCATGGAATGGGTGGATTGCGCCTGTTCCGGGCGGAGTCGAGTCCCGGTCAAGTGATTACCAAAGAAAAATTCATGCCCCGCAACCGGGATACGATGATCTGGCTCTGGGGCATTTATATGGGCCTGATCCTGCTGCAAACCTTTATGTTATGTCTGGGGGGCATGTCGGTTTTCGATTCGTTGTGCCATTCCTTCGGAACGGTGTCGACATCCGGTTATTCGCCGTGGAACGCCAGCATCGGGCATTACAGCAATGCCTACTTTGACTGGGTGATCATACTCTTCATGTTCCTGGGCGGCATGACGTTCATGCTCTTCTACCACATGCTGCAGGGGAACTGGCGCGTGGTCAAAATCAATACCGAATTCCGCTGGTATGTCGGGCTCCTGCTCTTTTTTTGCGGTATGGTGGCATGGATCTTGTGGAAGGCAAATACATACGGAAGCCTGATCGATTCGATCCGCTACGCAACCTTCCAGATCGTCTCTATCTTGACAACCACCGGATTCACGACGGACGATTATGAAAAATGGCCCCAGGCGGCGCAGATGTTCCTTTATGCCGCGTGTTTTATTGGCGCCTGCGCCGGATCGACCACCAGCGGTATAAAAATCGTTCATTATGTTCTGATATGGAAATTCGGGGTGGCGGCCATAAAGCGCATCTTTATCCAACCGATGGCGGTGGTAACGGTCCGTTTGAATCAGCGTCCGGTCGACTCCCAAATCATTGACCTGGCCGTCTGCTATTTTATCGTCAACATTTTCCTGGTGCTGGGGGGGGGATGTTTCATGGTACTGGTGGATCAGATGGACTATGTCACCGCCATGAGTTCCGTGATCGCAACCCTGATGAACATCGGTCCGGGATTCGGTGCGGTGGGCCCATCCGAAAATTACGCCCATATTTCGGATCTGGGCAAATGGTTCTTATCCTGGAACATGCTGGTGGGCCGGCTGGAGATGTTTTCGGCGCTGGTTATCTTCTTTCCGAGTTTCTGGAAACGATAAGTGGTTTCAGGCCAGAAACAGTTGCTGGACGTCTTTCAAATGCTGTGACAGGCAAACCACGATCGCCCGCTCATCACTTTTAACGTGGGTGTCCCCGACGGCTACCTGCCACGCGTCCTCTCGATAGATAGCCCCGACCATAATCTTTCCGTAGAAGGAGGTATCCAGTTTGGAAAGGGGTTTGCGGGTAATCGGCGAGTTGGGGCTGGCAATGATTTCTACCACTTCAGCATCAAAACCATGCAGGTGCGCCACGGAAATCAGCTCGCCCCGGCGTATGAATTTCAGAATTTCGTTGCCGGCCAGTATTTTTTTATTCAGAGCGATATCCGATCCCATGGTCGCCGCCAGAACCAGATAATCCTCCTTATTAACCAGTGCAATACATTTTCTCTGCTGGCCGGGTGTGCGGTTATTGTTTGTATTCATCAAGTGTTTGGCCAGCACGCAGCTCATAATGTTGGTTTCGTTTTCACCGGTGGCGGTAATAAATGTGTCCATTTCCAACAAACCCGCTGAAATCAGCACATTGGAATCCGACCCGTCACCGTGCAGTACTTCCGTGTTTGACAGGCCGAAGGAAAGCTCCTGGGCAAAGTCTTCATCTTTCTCGATCAGTCTGACCTCGACTGTTTTTCCCAGCAGTTCAGCCAGACGGCGTCCCACCAGGCCGCCTCCCAGAATCATTACCCGGTGGCGTTGCTGCTGCTCGACACCTGTTATGCTCATCAGGTGCTGCAGATTTTCATTACTGGCCATAAAAAAGGCATGATCCTGCGGCAATAGTTCGTGCTCTCCGCCCGGGATCAAGGTAGTAATCCCCCGTGCGATCGCGACCACCCGGAACGGAAAATCACGATGCGCTTTAGAGATATCTTTAAGTTTCTGGTAAGCCAGCGGGGATTTCTCATGAATGCGGGTGGCCATGACCTGTATTTGCCCCCCGGCAACATCGATGATGTCGTTTCCGGCCCTGAGTTTAATCAGTCTGAAAATTTCCTGGGCCGCCAGCTCTTCCGGGTGAATGAGCAGATCAATTTTAAGATCCCTGGCATTCAGGATGGAATCCTCCCCCCCGAACTCCGTGGAGCGCACCCGGGCTATTTTTCGTGGAATCCCAAAGCGGTCGGCAATCAGGCAGGCCATCATGTTCACGGCATCATTGTTGGTGACCGCGATAAGACAATCCATCTTTTCGGCACCGACATCCCTCCAGCACTCGATGCTCATGGCATTGCCCTGAACCAGGCGGGCATCCAGGTTCCCATCCGCATGGCGGATCATTGCGCCGGCCGATTCGATCGCGGTGATGGCGAAACCCTCATGCACCAGACGCTTGGCCAGGTAATAGCCGACAC
>JAERRP010000270.1 GCA_016735415.1 Desulfobacterales bacterium
GGGTTCTTGCCGTATAGATATTCCCGGGTGTCGGCAGCGCCGGCCCCCGTGCCGGCGATAACTACGCCGTGTTCAAACGTTTCGCCGGTTGAAAGCGTTGTTTTGAAATTTCCAACAAATCCGCTGACGTCTTCAAGCTCACTGTTTAAGTGGACGCTGATATTCTCATGTTCAGCGACCTCCTTGACCAGATGATCCAAATACGTTTTTACAGCCTCACCCTTAAAGCTTTTCCTGAGCTTGAGAGCATGGCCACCCAACCGGTCCGCCTTTTCAACGATATGCACCCCAAAGCCTTGTTTCGCAATGGTCAGCCCGCTGACCATGCCGGCCACGCCGCCGCCAATAATAAGCGCTACGGGAGTCAAACCTATTGTTACCGGATCCAGTGGTTTGACCCGCGCTACTTTGGCAACCGCCATGGCAACCAGGTCTTTGGCCTTTTGTGTGGCGAGTTCCGGTTCTTTCTGATGAACCCATGAACAGTGGTCCCGGATATTGGCCTGTTCAAAGAGATGCTTATTGAGGCCGCTTGCCTTCAGGGTTTCCTGAAACAGGGGCTCGTGTGTGCGGGGCGTGCAGGCCGCCACGACCACACGGTTGAGATTCTCGTTCTTGAATACCTCCGCCATCTTTTCCTGCGTATCCTGGGAACAGGTAAAGAGGTTGTCCTCCACATAAACGACATTCGGCAGGGTTTTGGCAAATTCAGCGACCTCCGGCACATTGACGACGCTGCTGATATTGATCCCACAGTTACAAACAAAAACGCCAATTCGCGGTTCGTCTCCGCTGACCTCTTTTTCCGGAGGCCACTCCTTTACCTTTGTTAAGGTCCCCCGTGCAGGGGCGAGGGAAGTTGAAGCCGCTGCCGCCGCAGCGCTCGCTTCCATAACCGAATACGGGATGTCCTTTGGTCCCTGGAAACAGCCGGCGGCATATATGCCGGGAACCGATGCGTTTACCGGCGAAAAGCAACTGGTTACGGCAAAATTGTTTTTGTCGAGGGCGATGCCGGCTTTTCCTGCGAGATCGGCGGCATCCCCGGATGCCTCAAGGCCGATGGAAAGAACCACCATGTCAAAGTCTTCGTCCCTGATATTACCCCCTTCGTCCGTATATCGTAGCGAAAGACTTTCATCTTCCGCTTCGGAAATCGTATGAATCCTCGAACGGATGAAACGGATGCCGAGCTCTTTTTCAGCACGTTCATAGTATTTGTCAAAATCCTTGCCGTAAGTACGCATATCCATATAGAAGATGGCACAGTCCAATGGTATGTTTGAATGTTCCGCGGCAATAACCGCCTCCTTGATGGCATACATGCAGCAGACTGCGGAGCAATAGGCATTGTCGCAATGCTGGATATCCCTTGACCCCACGCACTGGATCCAGGCAATCTTTTCCGGTTCCTTGTGATCCGACAGGCGAACCAAATGACCTTCGGTGGGGCCGGTGGCCCCAAGGATGCGCTCAAAATCCATACTGGTGAGAACATTCTTAAATTTCGGATACTGATAAAAGTCATACTTTGACGGGTCAAAGGCGCTGAAGCCCGGGGCCAGGATGATAGCGCCTGTTTTGACTTCAATCATCTCTTCTTTATCATCAAAATTAATGGCATTATTCTCGCAAAATTTTTCACACGCTTTACCATGACCCTTTTTGCCCGCATCAATGGCTTTGCAGTACAAACACGCATCCCGGTCGATCGTATATTTCAACGGCACGGCCTGGGAATAGGGGACGTAGATTGCCTTGCGATTGGTTAATCGCTCGTTGTATTCATCCGGCACCTTCTTGGGACACTTTGAAGCGCAAATACCGCATCCCACACATTTGTCCATATCCACGTAACGGGGATGCTTTTTCAGTTTGACCGTAAAATTGCCTTCCTCACCGCTTATGTCCTCAATCTCGGTAAGGGTCATCAAATTGATATTGACGTGCCGTCCGCACTCAACCAGCTTGGGGGATAAGATGCACATGGAACAGTCATTGGTCGGGAATGTTTTGTCCAATGCCGCCATCACGCCACCGATGGCAGGAGATTTTTCAACCATGTGAACATAAAAACCCGTATCCGCAAGATCCAGTGCGGCCTGAATGCCGCCGATACCGCCGCCGACGACCATTACGGAACCGGTAATATTTGCTTTTTTCATTAGAAAACCTCCTCTGTTTACAAAACTACAGTTTTGACCGCCACCTGCC